>DATCFJ010000354.1:0-2857 GCA_036509605.1 Polyangiaceae bacterium
GTCGCCTGCCGTTCCGGCAAGCGCAGCCGCCACTGCCGGGACGACGAGCGCTGCCGGCGGTGGCGCGAGCGCGGGGGACTCAGCGGGGGATGGCGCCAGCGCGGCGACTGACGGCACGGCGACTGGCGGCACGGGTGACTCACTTGGGGGAGCCGGCACCGCCGACGACGGGGACCGCCTCATCAACGGACTTCGCTGGCTCGATGTGGACGATAAGCCCATCCTCGGCAACGAGGGCAACGTCCTAAAAGCTGGCGACCAGTACTACTTGTTCGGTACCCGCGACGCGCTAAGCGGGGGGTTCGCCGCTGTCTCGGTCTACCGATCCGCCGACCTTCGGCACTGGGCATTCGATCGCGACGTGTTGACGCAGGATTCGGACGAGGCCCTCGGATTCGCCTACATTTATCGACCGAACGTCATCTTCAATGCTGCCACCGGCAAGTACGTGATGTGGATGCGTCACGAGGTCGATATCTACAATTTCCAGCGCGCGGCGGTGGCCGTGTCGGACACGCCGGACGGCGACTACAGGTTCGTGGGAACTTTTCGTCCGCTCCACGACCAGGGCATCTGGGATCCGAGCGATCCGGATCGGCAATTGTCCGGCTATACGTCACGCAACTGTACCGCGTTCGTCGATGACGATGGTAAGGCCTACTTCGTTTCGGTGAGCAACGGCGCCAACGATCTCAACCTCTACCAACTCACGGATGATTATCTGGAGATCGACCACCTAGTGGCGACGCTCTTTCCCGGCAAGAGGCGTGACGCGCCGGTGCTCTTCAAGCGAAATGGCGTCTACTTCATGCTCAGCATCGGAAGTCAGGTGTCGGACTACCCCGTGGCCTTCGCAACGAGCACGAGCCTTGCCAGCGGCTGGTCCGATTTCTCCAGCATCGACAGCAGCCCCATCGTTCGGCACGACATGTACGAGCCTCCGCTCTCTACGCCCGCTGCCGTGCTGTCGGTGCCGGGGAGTGCTGGGCCCTCGCTCCTCTACATCGGCGACAGCGTGGATTATGGCTACGTCGGCCAGGCCCACGTGTGGCTGCCGATTTCGTTCCCCGCGAACGACCAGCTCAGCATGCCATTCTACGACTTGCTCGATTTGGACGCGACGCAGGGCAAGATCGCTGGCTCGACGAGAAGCTTCAGGTTCATCAGCGACAAGACTGGCCTCGCGCTCGACGTCGATGGCGCGAGCCTCGTGGCCGGTGCGCGCCTCGTTCAAGCGAGGCCAAGCGGAGCCAAGAGCCAGATCTGGTTCCCGGAGTTCGCGGGCGGGGGCGCGTACCGACTCACGAACGCCAACAGCGGCAAGCTCTTGGGCTCTGACGTCGCCGAAGAGCTACACGACTTCGTCTTCGAGCAAGTGGACAAGGATGGGCACGACGGCGATGTCCTATCGCTCGTCCCGCGGCAAGGAGCGCACTTCAGCCTCTACCACGACAAGCTTTCCAGCTACGCTGGCGTAGAAGACGGCTCCGCCGAGGGCGCGCCGATCAAGGTGTTCGCGTCGGGCCAGGCCAAAGCGGCGGGCACGTGGCACGTCGAATTCGTGCGATGAGCGTCATGCAGCTCGCATTTCTCGACTCGGGGTGATAGCGGCGCCCGTCCGGGCGCCTGAGCTCCTCGCTAAGCCGGATGTCGGTCTGCCAACAAATGCCACCAAAGCTTGCGACGTGACCGCCAACAAGCGAGGCGAGCCTAGGCCAACCGCGGCGAGCAAGCTCTCCCGTCGCGATACGCGCGGCATGTGGATGGCTCCCGGATGCGCTCAACGGAATGCCTCAACGCTTCTGCGAATCAAGCGGCACGTCCATGCCGGAGTCGTCGGCGGTTTGGCGGCTAGCCACTTGCATCCTCCGTCGCCTTCGCGCGCGCCCCGGCCTCCGAAAGCGCTTCGGCGTCGAGCACGCGAGCTGCGAGCTGCGAGCTTGGTCGCACGCGCGATCTGGTGCTCCCCGCCGGAGAGAACCTCGACCGCGAGCCGGACACCGGCGGCATCGACGACGGCGTCGGCCAATGCCGTCGCCAAGTCGCCACACGGTGCGCCCAGCGCGCAGGCTTTTAGGAAGAGTTCAGCGAGTGAACGGAGCGCCTCGCTTCCGGTCCACGCTTGGTCCACGTGCGGGTCGCGCTGATCGCGAAACCCGCATGTGTTCTGCGGAGCCGATTTCGAGACTTGAACTCGAGACCTGCGGTTTACGAAACCGCGGGGCTCATTACCCAAACTGAGCTGGTTTGGTTGCTTCTGATCGGACCACCGGTCGAGCTCGGCTCCGCCGCGAGCCTCGGAAACTGAGAATCGCCGTTCGAATTCGAGCAGCGATTCTCGACCTTACACACCACTGCGCAAGCGCAGGGGCAGGCGCACCCAGTCCGTATTCAGCTCACTGGACGAACGTCTTGAACGCCAGCTCGAAGCCTGGCGATTGGCTGAGGGCGCCACTGTTGACGTCTTGCATGACTTCGTGACCGCCGGGGTATTTCGACGGGGAAGAGTCGCAGCCCGTACCGCCGCAATTCGTCTCGCCGACGTAATAGAAGTCGGAGCACTCGTCGTCCGAGAAGCAGAAGTGATTGCTTCGCCCGCAACGGTGATTGGTAAGGTTGCAGGTGTCAGCAACCCCACCGGTCAGCGTCAAAACGAAGGTGAACTGGTCGCCTGGCTTCACGCTCAGGCAGAGCGGCGTCACATCGAAGTAGCCGGCCCCGATCGCACTGCTAACTAGTTGGTCTCCGCCGCACGTGTTGGGCAAAGTCGACTCATCCAGCGCTACATGCCCGCGGCTCACCCCGTCAGCGTCGAACAGCTCAAGCTGCACTTTGCCCGTCGTGTCGGCGCCGTTGC
>DATCFJ010000355.1:0-2671 GCA_036509605.1 Polyangiaceae bacterium
CGGACAGCGCGCCCGTTTATTTGTGGCCCCCAAACCAAACCAAACCAATTGCCGCTGCGAATTTATGCAGCCGCTACCGCTCCCCATCCCATCTAGCCGCTCCCCCTGCCTAGACCCTGCTTTCTCTCAGTCCCCGGCCTACTCACCGAGCGAGGCTGCGGGCGGCTGTAAGCCTACGCATTCATTGCTCACCGGCGGCGTGTGCGACGCTCTCTTGTGAGAGGGCAGCCATGGAATCAGGGTGCGATGCGATGCGATGCGATGCGAGTAAGCTACGAGCGGAGGCTGCGCGGGCAATGAGGGTGATTCGAGCTGAGGCACTAGCCGGAAAGCGCACCGGCGCGCTTTTTTTGTTGCTGGGGCTAACCATGAGCTTGCAACTGGGTCTGACTGAATTGGGTGGGAGCAACCCGCTGCCCAACCCGTTACCCTGAGGGGCGGCGTGATGGGACACCCAGGGCTACCCGGCCTTGGCGCGAGCAACGGCCTCCGAGAACTCGACGGAGGCAGGACTTCACCTATGCGCGATCTGAGAGAACACGCGCTTGTCTTGGTCAACAATCACCCGAGCGGAGATCCGAGACCCAGCCCCGAGGACATTGCCATGACGCGCGCGGTCCGCGCGGCGGGAGAGCTCGTGGGCATCCCGCTGGTCGACCACGTAGTGGTGTCGCGGACGGGGTTCGCTGATTGTCCTCTGGTGGGATCGCACGGGACGTGCCAGGGGCTGCCACGTGAACGGAACCCAATTTCCCGCCAATTTCAGCCCGCTTGGGGCGGCCAAGCAGGGGTTCTGCCCGGCGACCGCCGGTCAGATATCGAGTCAGCGCGCGCGCTCGACTTTCGAGTACGCAGCCAGCGGTCGACAATTCGGCAAAGGCGTTATCGCTCGAGGATTGAGCCGAGCTACGGCTTAGCGCAGTGCGTGCTGCCTTCGAGCGAGGAACACTTCTGACCTGCTTTGCAGGTCTCGTCGATGGCGAACGCCCCGCCCTTGCAGACCAAGATCGCGCCGGCATCCGCCGTGCACGAGAATGCTTGCCCCTCGAGCTTCTTGTCGCACGCGTCGCCCACTTTGGCGATGCTCGTGTCACAGCTCAGCTTGCCGGCCGCCGACGCGCAACCGCTCGGCCCGCGACACAGATAGAAGCGCTGCATGGTGTGCGCTTTGCAGATCAACACCTGCGCGCCGTCCACCGAGCACGCCTTCAGATTCTCGTCGTGACATGCGTCGCCCTGTTCGGCCAAAGAGGTGTCGCACAGCGCGCGACCGTCGGCGTTGACGCAACCCTTCGAGCCGCGACAAGGCAATAGGCCATAGACCCCGCCGTGACAGGTCAACATGCCATCCTTGTTGGGGCAGGTCGCGGCTCCCTCGTCGTCCGCGCTGCACGCGTCACCGGCTTTGTCGCCGCTGAAGTCGCAGCTCGTGCCTTGCGCGGTCAAGCTGCAGCCGCGCGGACCGTGACACGGCGTTTCGATGAAGTGCCCGGCTTGGCAGGCAAGCTCCGTCTTGGCATCGACGCAACGCGCTTCGCCCTTGTCGCACGAGCTGCCGGCCGAAGGCTTGCAGCCCGCCCCGAGACACAAGACCAAACCCAGCGCGATGACACGGAAATTCACGGCACGGCCGAGTCTAGTCGCAGGCGCCGAGCCGGAGAACTCAAAAACCGTAAAACAGCGCACTGTGGCGCGATACGCTCACCGTGCGCGCGGTGTTCATCATCGACAGCAACAAGAAGATCCGCGCCACGATCACCTACCCGGCCAGCACCGGCCGCAATTTCAGTGAGATCCTGCGCGTGATTGATTCGCTGCAGCTGACCGACAACTACAAGGTCGCGACCCCCGCTGACTGGAAAGACGGCGACGACTGCGTGATCGTCCCCTCGATCACCGACCCCGCGGAAATCAAACAACGCTTCCCCAAAGGCCACAAAGAGCTGCGCCCCTATCTGCGCATGACTCCGCAGCCGAATAAGTAAACGGCCGCCATCCCCATGGACACGCTACGCGCTGTCCTAAAGCAGAACGAGCGAGGTGAGTAAGATCACCTCGCTCTTTTCTTGTTGGGTTATTTCAGTGCGACTTACGGCGACGCATGCACACCGCGCCGAGCGCTGCGAACAACGCGAAGGCGCCCGTGAGGTCATTGCCGTTCGCGCCGCGCGGCGAAAACGCGCAGTTCGCCGATGCCGATGCTTGGCCCATCGCCGTGCACGTGGACGTCGCGGGATCGCAGTTTGACGAGCCGCTCGATTGGGCGCTGACGTCAATGGTCACGGTGGGCAAGGCTGCCTTGATGGCGGCGATGCACTCGTCAACAGTGCCGTTGTGGTCGATGTACTGGCCGTCACAGAACAAGGCGCCACTGGGTTTTTGACACTCGGCTTTGCAGTTGCCTTGCAGCTTCGCCTCGCACGTCGCGTAGCCGTCGGATTGGCACATCACTTGGCATTGCAGGCTGGTCTGCGCGGTGCAGGAGCCCTTGCAGCTGCCCTGACACTTGCTCTTGCAGTCAGCGGTTGCCGGGGTACCGGTGCAATTGGCGTGGCACTGCGCCGAGAAGGTTGCCTGACAGGAGGCCGTGCACTTGTCTTTGTTCGCATCGGCGGAGCACTGCGAATCACAGCTTGCCGCGGCGTTGCCCTTGCAATCCGCCTCGCAGTCG
>DATCFJ010000356.1:0-9595 GCA_036509605.1 Polyangiaceae bacterium
CGCCAGGGAATACGCCAGCCACATGCCCCGTAAATGCATGGCCGATGCGCCGTGGTGCATGTGCATCGCGTGTGGATCGATGGTGTGCGAGGGCAGCACGAACAGCGACCCGAACGCGAGCGAGCTGAGCGCCGCCACCAGCCAGGCGCGCTGCGGCGCGAGCAGCAACGCCGAGAGTGCGACGTGCACCAGATAGAACACGCTGAACGGGTTCGCGGCACCGCCCGCGCTGAGCAAGAGCCCGGTCAGCGTGAGTACGTCCAGCACCAGCACCGCGAACAGCGCCCGCGACGACGGCTCGTGCCTGCGGAGCCAGAGCGTGAGCCCCAGATTGCTGAGCGCGGTACACGAGATCAGCGCGCCGACCAGCAGTAGTGGCAGGGACACCTTCAGGCCCAACACCGAAAGCGCCGTGATCGCGATTTGCCCCGAGATGGCCAGCCAACGCAGGCGGACCAGCCAAGCGAGGCCAATTTTCGGTGCGGTGGCGACCGAGGCAGGCGTTTTGGCGGGCACGCGCCGAGCGTAGCAGAGTGAGCCCGAGGCGAGACCCGCTGCGACGAATTGTCACGGGCCTAGCGGCTCAATGTCCGGCTTCGATTTTCACGCCCTTGTCGGCCTTACCGAGCAGCAGGACGAGCGGCAGGAACACCAGGATCAATAGGCCGGTCGCGAAGAACGTGTCGTTGAACGACATCACCAAAGCTTCGCGGTTCACGATGCCGTTGAGCGCCGCCAGGGCTTGGTGCTGTGCGTCGAAGAGCACCGCGCCTTTAGCCATGAAACCAGCGGTGAGCATGTGGAGCCGATCGATGACCCCCGGATCGCTGAGCGGCATCTTCTCGACCAACACTGCGCGATGGAAGGCTTGCCGCTGCGTGAGCAGCAAGGTCAAGAGCGCCACGCCGATACTTCCGCCAAGCTGACGGGTGAGATTGAAAAAGCCCGACGCCGCCGAGATGTCCTTCTTCGGGATCGGTCCGAGAGTCGCCATATTCAGCGGCAAGAACATCGCCACCGTGCCGACCGCGCGAATGATCAGCGGCCAGAAAAAATCATCCGCGCCCGTCTCGGACGTCATGTTGCTAAGGCTGTAGACGGCGAACACCATGATCAGTGCGCCCGTCACCAGACCCAACCGCGAGTCGATCTTACGGATAATTTGCCCGGCGCCGATCATGGTGACGGCGGAAGCCAGCGCGCTCGGCAAGAGCAGCATGCCCGTCTCTTGAGACGTGTAGTGCATCAACGTTTGGGCGAAGATCGGCACGGCGAACAGCGCGCCGTACATGGCCATGCCCACGATCACCGACAAGATGCTGCCCGCCCACAACGAGCGATAGCGAAGCACGCGCAAATCCACGACCGGGTTTTTGCTCTTCAGCTCACGGAACACGAAGGCGACGATCGAGGCGATGGCCGACACGAACAGCGCGCAGATCAGCCGCGATTCGAACCAGTCCTCCGAGTTGCCCTCTTCCAGTAGCGTCTGCAGCGAGCCGAGGCCGCAGGCCAGCATGAAAATCGCGATCCAGTCGATCTGCGAAGTATTCTTGTTCTCGCCGTCGGGCTTGAGGCTGGCTGAGCACATGAACACGGCCAAAATGCCGAGCGGCACGTTGACGAAGAAGATCCAGCGCCAGCCGATGTTGGTCACCAGGTAACCGCCGAGGGTGGGGCCGATGGCGGGACCAGCGATCACGATCGCACCGAAGAATGCCTGCGCGACGCCTTGCTCCTCCCTGGGAAAGGTCTCGAACAGGATGGCCTGGGCCTTGGCGAGCAAGCCGCCCCCCATCAACCCCTGCAGCACGCGGGCGATGATCAAGAGCGGCAGTGTGGTCGCCATGCCGCACATGACGGAGGCGAGCGTGAAGCCGATCAGCGAGAAAATGAAATAGCGCTTCTTGCCGAAGCGATCGCCGAGCCAGGCCGTGAGCGGCAGCACGATGACATTTGCCACTGCGTAGCCCGACACGACCCAGCTCACTTCGCTGAGCGTGGCGCCCAGCGTGTTTTGCATGTCGGTCAGGGCGACATTCACGATGCTGGTGTCGACGACCTCCAGCAACGCGCCGAGCGCGACGGCAACGGCGATCGCCCACTTGCCGCCAGCCGCGACCCTCGGCTTGGCTTGAATCGGGACGGCCGACTGCGCCAATCGAGCCTCGATTCCTACTTGCGGGTGTCGACGGTGAGGTCGACGCTCATGCCTGGACGAAGCGTCACGCCCACCGGCAAGTCATGCAGGCGCACGCGCACGGGCAAGCGCTGCACGATCTTGGTGAAGTTGCCGGTCGCGTTGTCGGGTGGCAGCAACGTGAACTTCGCACCGGTCGCAGCCGAGAAGCTTTCGACCTCGCCTTCGATTGAAGTGCCGGAGAAGGCGTCGACCTCGACGGTTGCAGGTTGTCCGACGCGCATCTTGGCGACTTGTGTCTCTTTGAAGTTACCGGTGACCCACAGCTTGTCGCGCACGAGCTGCACGATGCTTTGGCCGGGCGACAACATCTGCCCGATGTTGACGCTTTTCTTGGAGACTACGCCGTCATTGGGCGCGAAGATCTTGGTGTACGACAAATCCAACGCGGCCAGATCTCGGGCGGCCTTGGCCGTGTCTACCTGCGCGTGAGCGGCCTTCGCACGAGCCTCGGCGAGCGTGATTTGCGTGTCGACGTCGTTCGAAATCTTGGCCTTGGCTCGGGCCTCGACCACGCGGCTTTGAGCTTGTGCGGCCGAGCCCTTGATCGAAGTCAGCCGCGCCTTGGCGACGTCCACACTGGATTGCGCAACGCGGAACTGCGTGTCGGTACGATCGAACTCAGCCTTCGAGATGGCGCCGGTGCCGAGCAGGCTCTGTGCGCGGTCGTGGTCCAACTGAGCCTGCGCGAGCGATGTCCGCGCGGATTGCAGCTGAGCTTCCGCTTCTTTAATTTGATCCGAGGTGGAGGCAGCGCCAACGGAGGCGGTGATCAGCGAGGCGTCCGCTACCGACTTGTCACCGATAGCGTTCGTTTGAGAGACGCGCGCGGTGGCATCCGCCGCCTCGGCCTGCGCTTGCGCGGCGAACACGTTGGCGTCGGCCTCAGCCAGACGCGCCTGGGCTGGTGCGGAATCCAACTCGGCGAGCAGCTCACCAGCTTTGACGCGCTGGTTCTCGGTGAACGCGATCTTGGTTACGACGCCGCCCACCCGAGCCGGCACGGCCACGATGTCGCCGTCGATTTGCGCGTTGTCGGTGTTCTCGAGGCCGTGGTGTGTGATGTACCAGGTGCTGCCGGCGCCAATGACTGCCGCCGCGACGAGACTCAGAATCAACGTGCGCTTGCTGCGCGGTTCAGCCGCCTCTCGAGCCGGTGCGGTTTCGATGTCTGCGGTCGCGGTCGCCATGGAAGCTTTCGCCATTGTTTGAGGAACGGTCGAGGTATAGAGCCTCTGACCCATTTAGCAACGGGCAGTTGCCATAGAATCTTAACGACCCACTTAACTGCTTAGAGTTACTAGATAATTTGCCGGTACAGTCCAACCGGTACGAGATCTCTCGATCATCATAGTGCAGCCACTGGCCGGTCGGCGACGCAAGCAGACGTCGCGCCGGCACACTATTTCAGAAAGTTTACCGGTGCCAACTTCGCCCGCGCCTGGGCGTTTGCGGCGACCCGTGCTCAGCCAGACTGCGGTGGCGACGTTTGCGGCGTCGCCGTACCGAACAGCTTGTCCTCGTGCAGCAGCGCCCACTCGCGCATCGCTCGCAAGTGCGGGAACAGGCCGCGACCGAGATCGGTGAGTGCGTACTCGACACGTGGCGGCGTCGTCGATAGGACCACGCGATCCACGAAGTGCGCGCGCTCAAGCTCGCGCAACGTTTGCGCCAGCATGCGCTGGGAGACGCCAGGAATTTCTCGCTTCAGCTCGCTGAAGCGTCGACGGTCAGTGCGCAGTGCGGTGAGCACTGTGAGTGTCCACTTTTCGCCGAGCAGCGAGAACAAACTACGCATCAACGTCGCGCCGTTGGCAGCGGCGTGGGCTTGGGTGTCGATTTCTTGTTCGAGGCTGTGCGCGGTCATCGATACTTTCTGACTCAGCAGTCAACGCTGGAACCTGAAGCCGTCCGGGGCAACTCGAAAGCCCCTGTCGTGCGATTTGTCGTTTACCGATGCCATCGCGCGTTCGCCGCTCCGGTGACAGTTGAATCAGTACGCGAGTGAGGCGGTACGGTGACTTCCCGGGAGGGGAATTCAGCCACACTGATCCTGCGCGAGTAACAAATCAGTAACCAAAAACACGGCGATTGCGCGCAAATTGGTTTAACTAGTCTGTGGGAACCTTGACACCCTAAGCACGCGCCCTAGTTACAGAGCTGTTAAGTACTCGAGCCGTTTCTGAGCGCGAAGAGGCTCGAAACCGGCTCGACTTCGAAAACACGCCTTCGGTTTTTTCAGGAGAGTTTCGCGTGACCCAGACCTTACGCTGCGCCCTCGTCGGTTACGGTTTCATCGCAGGCAAAGGACATGCGCCCGTTTACGCCGAGCGCGCCGTATCATCGGGGGACTTTGAAATCGTCGCCATTGTGGATTCGAACGAGGCCCGCCGCGCGGCCGCCAGGCGGGATTTCCCCCAGGCACGGATCTACTCGGACCATACCGAGATGCTGCAGGCCGAGGCCGGCCGGATCGACTTCGTCGACATCACCACGCCGCCCTATGCCCACGCTGCGATCGCCCACGCGGCGCTGGACCGCGGCCTGCACGTGCTGTGCGAAAAGCCGATCGCCGTCTCGCCCGAGGAGGCCATTTCACTGGCGGAGCACGCTAAGGCCGCAAAACGGGTGTTCTTCCCGTGTCACAACTACAAGCACGCCCCGGTCATCAAGACCGTGCGTTCGATCATCGAGAGCGGCGGCATCGGTCGAGTTCACTTGGTGACCTTGCAGACCTTCCGCACCACCCATGCCCGCGGTGTGAGTGACTGGCGCCCGGACTGGCGTCGTGAGCGGCGCTACTCGGGTGGGGGTATCGCTATGGATCACGGAAGCCACACGCTGTACCTGGCGTTCGAGTGGCTTGGCTCGCACCCAGTTTCGGTCAGCGCCAAGGCCAACACCCTCGGCGACTACGACACCGAGGACAACTTCAGCTGTACGCTGACCTTCCCGAATGGCATCGCCACGGCACAGCTCACTTGGACGGCCGGTGCTCGCAAGGTGATGTACACCATCCACGGCGAATACGGCGCCATCACGGTGGACGACGATCAAGTACAGCTGCTCGTGCGTGACGATCTCGTTGCGTCACGCCCGGATCTCGCGCGCCGCGCGGGTGTGCAGTCAGTGCCGTCGCATTGGATGGACGCGAGCCACAAAGAGTGGTTCGGCAGCCTGCTGGATAAGTTCAAGGGCGCGATCGCCTCGAACGACTACGTGGGTGCCGACGCGCGCGACGCTATCGAGTGCATCAAGGTCATATCCGCCGCCTATTTGTCGGCCAGCCTGAGCTCGCGTGAGGTTGCGATCGTCGATGCTCGCCCCCCGGCGCGCGAGAACGGTGCTCGCTCGAACGGGCATCACCGCGCCGCACCGTCTCGGCCATGACCCCGCTCGGGCTGGAGGAGAAAGCGCTCATCGGGCTCTTTCTCGCGCTGCCCGCCCTGGTGCTGGCAGCCTACGGCGTACGTGTGGCTGTCGTCGGTCGCGCGCTCGACCCGCGGGTCCAGCGCGAGTCGAGTACCGTGCTCCTCGGTCGGTTTCCGATTGAAGCGTTCCATTGGGCGCTCCGCGGCGTCGGCCGCGCCGTGTCGCGCAGCGGTGTGTCGCCGGACGCGCTGACTCTGATCTCGCTGATTATCTCGGGCGCATCGCTGCCGCTGGCGGCGTTCGGTATGCTGCCGGCCGCCGGGGCTGCGCTACTGTTCGGCGCCGCCTTCGACGCGCTCGACGGCATCGTCGCGCGCGAGCAGGGCGTCGCGTCGGACTCCGGTGAGGTGCTCGACGCGGTGGTGGACCGCTACGCGGACGCAGCGCCGCTGATGGGCCTGGCCGTTTTCTATCGCACGTCGGTGCCGGCGCTAGTGCTCGTGCTGCTGGCGCTCCTGGGCTCGATGCTCGTGAGCTACGTGCGCGCCAAGAGCGAGGCCATGAGTCTGTCGTTGCCCGGTGGTTTGATGCGGCGCCACGAGCGAATTGCCTATTTAACGGCCGGTTTTTTACTCGGACCGCTCCTGCGCTTGGCGAGCTCCCCGGTCGAAGCGCCGCTCACCTTGTTGGCAGTCGCGGTCGTGGCAGTCGTCTCGAACATTGCGGCGGTGTCGCTCACGCGCGCGGCGAGGGCCCGGTTGGTCGAGCTGGGTCGCGGCCCGAAAGGTCGTGCATGACAACGTCAAGCGCTCCCGCAAGCGCGCCCGCAACTGATTCGAAGCGCCGGCTGCGTGTGCTCACCGAGCTTCCCGGACCGCAGTCGCGCGCGCTCCGTGCACGAGAGTCCGAGCACTTGGCACCGGGCACTCAGGCGATCTGGGAGTACGCGGGCATCGCCGTAGAGTCTGGGGCCGGTAGCGAGCTGCTGGACGTCGACGGCAATCGCTTCTTGGATCTCGTGGCCGGCATTTCGGTCGCTGCGCTCGGTTACGCGCATCCGCGCTATCTAGCCGAGTTCGGCGCGCAGCTCGCGAAGATCCACGTCGGTTCATTCACGACCGAGGCGCGCCTCAAGGCGCTGTCCCTGCTCGCCGGCATGCTGCCCCCAGAGCTCGACAAAGTTCAGCTCTTCTCCGGTGGCTCGGAGGCCGTGGAAAGCGCATTGCGCTTGGCCCGCGCTTACACCGGCAAGTTCGAGGTGCTCTCGTTTTGGGGCGGTTTTCACGGCAAGACCAGCGGTGCGCTGGCACAAATGGGCAGCGACTTCAAACACGGCTTGGGTCCCATGCCGCCCGGCGCGCACCTCACCCCGTACGCGGACTGCGCGCGTTGTGCGTTCAAGCTCAAACACCCCTCGTGCGGTCTCTTGTGTGTCGAGTTCGCGCGCGAGAAGCTAAAGAAAGAGACCACCGGCAAGCTCGCGGCAATTCTCGTGGAGCCTATGCAAGGCACGGCCGGTAACATCGTACCCCCGCCGGACTTCCTGCGTGCCGTGCAAGACGTCGCTCGTGAAAACCAAGCGCTGCTGATCGCCGACGAGATGATCACGGGCTTCGCGCGCACCGGGAGGCTTTTCGGCATCGAGCACTCTGGCATCAAGCCCGACATCATGACTCTGGGCAAAGGCATGGGCGGCGGCTACCCCGCCACCGCAGTGGCTACGCGCGCGGAGATCGCGCGGGCCGAGCCCTGGTCGAAGCCGAGCTTTTCATCTTCGAGCTACGGCGGCAATCCGTTGGCCGCCGCGGCGATCGCCTCGAGCCTTGGTATCATTCGGGACGAGAAGCTGACCGAGAATGCCGCGCGTGTCGGTTCACGACTGAAAACGGGCCTTTCTGCGCTCGCCGAGCGCCACCCGAGCCTAGCCAATGTGCGCGGCGAAGGCCTGTTTCTAGGCTTCGATTTAGTGAAACCTGGCAGCGCCGAGCCTTGGACGAGCGCCGAGTGCCGTAAGTTGTTCGACGCCACCTTGCGTCGCGGCCTGGTGACCATGGCCTACGCCCCGCGCGTGCGCATCAACCCGCCACTGATCCTGACTGAGGCAGAGGCAGACGAGTCGCTGTCCGTGCTGGATGAATCACTCCGCGAAGTCGAGGGGCATCATCATGCTGTCGCAAAGAGCGCATGAGGCACCCGCAGCGACGCAGCTGCCGGTCGTAGCCAAGGCTGCGCTCTCCTCTGGCGCAGCGACACTCGCGGACGGGCTCGTTTATCAATTGCTCTTGTTTGCGGTGCCGCAGCACTACGGCTTCGTGGCCGCGGCGGGCGCGGTTGCCGGTGCGATCGTGAATTTTCTGATCAACCGCCACTACACGTTCTCAGTGACGGCCGAGCGCGCCTGGCCGCAAGCGCTGCGCTACACCGTGGTTTCGCTCGCGACGTTCCTCGCGCTGCGCGTTTTCTTGGCGGGCAGCATCGAGGGGCTCGGTATGTCTGCTCGCGTGGCGTGGTTACCCGCAAAATTGGCGGCGTTTCTGCTAATTTCATACCCCGCGCAGAAGCTTTGGGTGTTCTCCAACAAGGCCTCCTTGCATGTCTGATTTTCGCGCCCGCGCGATGACACATATCCGCGCGCTGCACCCGCGCTTGCCGTTCTGGCCGGCGGCGCCGTTCTGGCTGCTGGCGTTGTTTTGGGGCCTGCAGGGTAAACTGCGTTGGGACCACGTGGTGGTCGCGCTGCTGGCAACGCTCATGTCCTACTGGTCGGTTTGGACCAAACGGTTGTATTTCGGGATCTTGCCGATCGGCCTGGTGGGCGTGCTGTACGACACGATGCGCGCCGTGAAAAATGTGGGGCTGACGCGTGACAACGTGCACGTGTGCGACGTGCGCGCGATCGATCAGCGCTTCTTCGGTATCACCATCAACGGCGCTCGCTCGACGCTGCACGACTACTTCCAGGCGCACGCCACACCCTTCCTCGACGCGTACTGCGCAGTCCCGTACGGCATCTTCATCGGCGTCGTGATCGCGTACTCCGTGTATCTCTTTCGGCGTGACTATCCCGGCCTGCTGCGTTTCACGTGGTCCTTCTTGGCGCTGAACGTGGCCGGCTTCATCACGTACCACCTGTATCCTGCCGCTCCGCCTTGGTACTTTCACCACTACGGCTGCGCGGTGGATCTCGCCACGCATGCTAGCGAAGGGCCGAATTTGGCTCGCGTTGACGCTTGGCTCGGTGTGCCTTATTTCGCGGGCGTGTACGGCCGCTCGAGCGACGTGTTTGGTGCCGTGCCGTCGTTGCACGTCGCGTACCCGCTGCTGATGTTGCTCGAGGGTTTTCGGCGCCACCGCTGGTTCGGTCGCGTGCTCTTGGTCTGGTTCTACTTGTCGATGTGCTTTGCGGCCGTGTACCTCGATCACCATTGGGTGTTCGATATCGTGCTTGGCTCGCTGTACGCGGTGGTGATCTCGTCGTTGATGCGGCGCCTGTTCCGAACGCACCTCCGTTTCGAATTGCCCGGCGCGCCGGCACACGGAGTCGCTGAGTGAGCGCCGGCCCCGAAAAGCAGGCGGCGCCACCCAGCGACCGCTTGCGGCGCTACGCCGCTTGGGCCGTGCGCCGTGGTCCCTGGCTATGGGCCATCGCCGTGCTGCTGGCGTTGCCGGCGCTGGTTCGCACCGTGCAGCTGTACGCCAACCTGAAGAGCGACGTCGAAGAGCTCTTGCCGCGCAATGCACCCAGCGTCGTGGCGATCGACGAGCTCCGCCGGCGCATGCCCGGCGTCCGCTACCTGGGCGTGTTCGTGGACGTCGGCCGCGCCGAAAACCTGCCTGCAGGCGAGCGCCTAGTCGATGATTTGGCCGCGCGCGTCCGCAAATACCCTAAAGATCTCGTGGCCTCTGTGCGCACCGGCGTGCAATCCGAGAGCGAATTCCTGAAGCACAACGCGCCGCTGTACGTGGACCTCGTGGATCTAAAGACGGTCCACGACCGCATCGCTGACGAGCGCGACCGGGAGG
>DATCFJ010000357.1:0-5563 GCA_036509605.1 Polyangiaceae bacterium
TCGTACGGCGAGTGATCATCACCGATACGCGAAGGATACGGCGCAAGCGAAGGAACTTCACGTTCGTGCCAAGAGCCCAGTAAGGCAGACTGCACTGCTAGGTACTGACGCGCTCCGTTGCCCAGTCCCAACGCGTTACTCAAATCGAAGAGCTGCGCGGAGCTCATCTGGCGGTAGGTCGTCACGGCGACACCCGCCGTTGCGCATCCGGAGTAGCCGCGAAGAATGCGCCAGCATCGTTCCGGATGACCACCCTTTGATATGTCATCCAGGAACGAATACGCCAGGAACAAATCGGGGTCTCCGCCATTACCGAAGCTCCAGCGAGCTTTTCTGCCGTGTCACACATGCGCCCACGTCAGGTGTAACGTCCGGTTCCGCCGAGAGTTAACTAAAAAATGTTAACCCCAGGGGTTAGAATCCCGGAAGGGTCGAATCGGCGCTTGGCTTCGGCAAACTCGAAGTAGCGCGCCCCGTAGTGCAGGAGCCAATCGAGCTTGCTGAACGCAATCGAACCGATTGGATAGCGCGTGCCGCCCAAAGCGCGGGCCTTTTCGAACAGAAGCCGATTGCGTTTCAACATGTTCTCGGCAAATACCGGATCTGGCCCCGGATGCGAATTTGCGGTCAAAATGTCGAACAGGAAGATCCATTCGTCATGCGGAAGTCGCAATTGCGGGCGCCGGAATTGCGACCGTTTGAGCGGGAATAGCAGGAAGAAGCCAGTCATTCCGACATCTTCCGGCGTGAGGGTCGGCAGCACGTCGGCGACGTAGTGCTCGATGGCGCGCCCCGGAATGAACATGTCGAACCAGGGGTGAAGGACGTCACTCCACAGCCCAATGCTTTGGAAGAAGGCAATCGCGGCGTCTACCTCAGTGACGAAGGCGAGGTACGGCACGTCCTCGGGCGGGTCGCTTGCGGGATCGAAGTGCAGGCCGCGTAGCAAGTGGGCATTGTCCGGCGGCGACGCGGGATCGAAAAACTTGACCGCGTTGAGCTGATACACCCAGCCGCCTGAGCCATCCGGCACCCAGATATTGAAGAGGTAGTCGAACTCACCGCGCTGCAGCAAGAGGTGTAGATCCGAAAAGAAGGTCGCGTTGTCGATGTAGTTGAGGACGAAGACCCGAGCCAGGGGTTTGACTGGCACGAGCTCGATCGTTGCGCGGACGATGATTCCGCATTGACCGAGACCAGCTAGCACGGCCTCGAACAGCTCACGGTTGTCACGCTCCGAGCAGTGAACGAGCTCCCCGGAGCCGGTCACGACCGTCAGGTCGCGCACGTGATCCACCTGCGCCCCGTGGACGTTACCCGCGGAGATGCCGCCGACCGACAGCGTGCCGCCAATCGACAAGCCGAGAAAGCCGGTCAGCACGGGCGGAGTCGAGCCATGGCCAAAAGCCTGCTCGGTCAGGTCCTTCCACAGCACCCCGGCGTCGACCTGAGCGCTGTCGGCGCCAATGCTGTGAATGGTGCTCAGCGTGCTCATGTCGATGATCAAGCCACCGTCCACGAGCCCCTGTCCAAAGGTGGTGTGCGCTTGCCCGCGAGCGGCAACGCCGATCCCGTAGCGATTGCAGAAGCGAACCATCTTGACGATGTCGTCGACCGAGCCGGGGAGCAGCACTGCCGCCGGAGTCTTGTGGACCAAGTTACCGGCGTCCGTCGAGCGCGCGCTGCGCGCGGTCGTGTCGGTGAGCAACTGACCGTCGAGCGCAGGAACGTGGGAAAAAGGCCCGGACGAAGCAGCGGCCTCGGTGACCCAGGTGTTCGACGCGGGGTTGAAGCCTACGACCGTAGCGGCGGCGGCCAGACTCGACAGGAACTGACGTCGGTGCATGGTTGTTCTCACTCCTCCAAGGTTGCTACCGAGCGCTAGGCTTAGCGCTCAGAGCAAAAGACATTCTTAGCCCAGACCCAAACTGGACGGAACTCTTAGCGTAAGGCACGTTTGCCAAACGTGTCAATCAGGTTACGGCTGATTACGTTTGCCGCGAGGCGCGCGTTCGCGCGCGCGGCCGGGCGGGGCCGCCCGCGTCGACGTCGACGAAGCTTTGGGCGAGCGTGGGGGCGGCGCGAGCGGCTCGGGCGCAGGCATTTAGTCCGTGTGTGCTCGGCTCACACATTGGCGATGCGAAACTGGCCGAGTCGTTTCAGGAAGCTGAACGGTTCGAGTCGCTCGTTGCGGGTACCGCGGGATTCGTGCCGTGATCGCGGCCGACGTCGTCGAACTCCACGCGTCCGTCGCGCATTCGCACCACGCGCGGCATACGCTCTGCGAACGCAGGGTTGTGCGTCACCACTACGATAGTGGTGCCGTGCTCGCGGTTGATTTGGAAAAACAGCTCATGGATGGCGTCGCTCGTGGCGCTATCCAAGTTGCCGGTCGGCTCATCAGCGAGCACGAGCTTCGGGTCGAGCGCCAGCGCGCGCGCAACTGCAACGCGTTGTTGCTCACCGCCCGAAAGCTCGCCGGGGCGGTGCGAAGCTCGACTCGTCAAGCCGACCTCTTCCAGCAACGCCTGCGCCCGGCGTTCCATCTCCTTGCGCGGGCGGCCCTGAATCAAGCCCGGAACCATGATGTTTTCGAGCGCCGTGAATTCAGGGAGCAAATGATGAAATTGGAATACGAAGCCGATGTCGCGGTTGCGCACTGCAGCCAGGCGCGAGCCGCTCATCGTGGTCAGCTCTTCGCCGCCCAGGCGTATCCGCCCTGAGCTCGGCAGGTCCAAGGTGCCCATGCAGTGCAGGAGCGTGCTCTTGCCGGCGCCCGACTGACCCACGATAGCCAGAATTTGCCCGGCGTAGATGTTCAGATCGATGCCCTTCAACACGTCGAGCGTGCGGCCCATGTGCTGAAAGCTCTTTTTCAGATCTTCGATGATGACTAGTGCTTCGGCCACGGCTGCCTCACTCGTAACGGATGCCATCGACCGGCCGCAAGCGGCTGGCAGCGACGGCGGGATAGATCGTAGCGATGGTCGTGATCAGTAGCGCCGCCAGCGCGACGAGCGTGAAGTCGGACCACTCCACGTTGATCGGGAGCTTGTCGACGTAATAGACGTCAGGGTCGAGCCGTACGCCGAACCACTTGAGGCCGAGCGTGGCCGCGAGGCCAGTCGTGACGCCGAAGATGGTGCCGATACCGCCGATCATCACGCCCTCGGTCATGAAGATCTTCAAGATGGCGTTGTCGCTCGCGCCGAGCGATTTCAGAATCGCAATCTCTTTGCTCTTCTCGGTGACCATCAGCAGCAACGTGCAGATGATGCAAAAGCTCGCCACCAGGATAGCCAAGGACAGGATGATGAAGGTCGCGATCTTCTCCAGCTTGAGCGCGCTAAATAGGTTCTTGTTGGACTCTTTCCAGTCGCGGATTTGCAAGTCGTCGCGGTGTACCTTGGCCTCTATCGCCGGGCGCATTTCGGAGACGCGCTCGGCGTCGTCGATCTTGATCTCGATGCCGGTCACGTTTTGCTTCAAATCGAAGAAATCCTGCGCGGCTTCGAGCTTTACGTACGCGTGGCTGGCGTCATATTCGTACATTCCGCTGTAGAAAATGGCGGCCACGCGGAATTTGCGACTGCGCGGCAAGACGCCCATCGGCCCCAGATCGCCGAGCGGGGAAATCAGCGTCAGATCGTCACCGACGTACACGTGCAGGGATTTCGCGAGCTCGCGACCGATCACGATGCCCGGGAACGCGTCGGGCGGAATCGTGGCATCGACGACCTCGGGGTCGAGCCGCGAGAGGTACGGCTTGATGTCCGGCCCCTTGAGATAAAACTCGCCGCCGCTGCCGATGCCAATCGGCTCGTCTGGCGGCAAATTGGCGAGCTTCTTCGGGTCATCCAGATACGCGAATTTGCCCACCTCGATGTTCTGCAGCAAATCGATGACGGTGCCGATGGTCGCGGTGTCGATGCCGCGCAGGATGACGCCGGCTGTGTTGGAAGAGCTAGACGCCATGGCCTCGCCCGATGCCACCGGGGTTGCCGCGCGCACGCCCTTCACGAGCCGCATGTCGTCCAGCAGATCCCGCCAGTTCTCGAAGCCGCCGACGCGCTTGCTCTCGATCTTCACGTGCGCGTTGTTGCCCAAGATCTTGTGCTTCAGGTCGGCTCCGAAGCCGCCCATGATCGAGACCACGGCGCACAAGGCAAACGAGCTCACGCCCACACCCGCGATGGAAAGCAGCGAGATTACCGTCAAAAATCCGCTCTTTTGCGCGCGCACGTGGCGAGCCGCCACGAACGAGACGAAGCCGCGGCCTTCGAAGCGATCCATCAACCAAGGCACGGCCAAGACCATGAAGCAGACCACGAACGCAGTGCCCGACAGGGCAGCGCCGACGCGCACCACTTGATGCCAAAGGATGAATGAGCTGCCGCGCGGCTCCGGCAAGCGCGACACGAAGGTGCCGAGCGCCAGCAAGAGCACGAAGCTGACCCCGGTCAACCAACGCAGCAGTGTGCGGCCGCCGCGACGCAGCGCCTTGCGAAGCAGGTACCAGGCCAGCACGCCGAACAGGAAGACCGACGTCCCGACCAGGCCAATCCGACCCGCGAAGCCCCCCCCGTACCAAAGGCGCAACACGGCGCCGGTGATGGTTTGAAAGCGACTGACGAACGGCGGGGCGGCGGCGAGAATCATTCCGACTCAGGGCGCAGCAGCGGAAACGCAATCACGTCGCGGATCGAGGGTTGAGCGGTGAGCGCCATCACTAGGCGGTCAACGCCCAGGCCGAAGCCGGCGGCTGGCGGCATGCCGTGCTCCAGCGCGAGCACGTAGTCTTCGTCGAAGTCCATGGTCTCTTCCGCGCCGCGCGCTTTGAGCTCGAGCTGCGCGCGGAAACGTGCGGCTTGGTCGTCGGGATCGTTCAGCTCACTGAAGGCGTTGCATAGCTCGCGGCCGTGCACGAACAGCTCGAAACGGTCGACGAGCGTCGCGTCCGCGTCTTTCTTGCGCGCCAGTGGCGAAACCTCGGCAGGGTAATCGGTGATGAACACCGGCAGGCTCTTGTCGCTGTTCTTGGCTCGGTAGTCGAGCGACAAGAACGGCTCGGCCAAGTACTCGTAGGCCACGAACAAGCGCTCGCCTTCGGATGCGCAGTGCGTCAGCGCGCGCCGCAAGTTTCCCCAGTCGATGTTCTTGGCGCGCTCGGAGCACGCCTTCCAATCTTCCACTTGAGCGTCGACCGGGCTCGGCAGGCGCTTGCCGTCCGGGCCGAGCTCAAAGGCGATCTCCGCCAGGCGTGCCGCGATCTCGACGGGCAGCTCGGCGCGCTGCAGCGCCGAGCTGACAGCGAGCTTCATCGGCACGCGCAGAAACGGCTCGGCGAGCGAGAACGGGCGCTCGCCGAGCCAGGCCTCGTAGTACTGGCTCAGGCCGAGCGACACCAAGCGCGCCTCGAGGAATGCATCCACATGGCGGAACAGGCGCTCGGTTTGATCCATCAGGACCTCGTACGTGGCGTACGCTTGGTAGAACTCGAGGATCGTGAACTCGGGGTTGTGCCGGGTGCTGATGCCTTCATTGCGGTAGGCGCGGCCGATCT
>DATCFJ010000358.1:0-3641 GCA_036509605.1 Polyangiaceae bacterium
TGCTACCCGCCGCGCTCGCGCCCGCGGTCGACGAGCTGTCGTCGCCGCCATCGCTCGAGGCTGCGCCGTCAAGCGGCTGCACGAGGATGCAACCGGGAATGGCTGCCAAGAGCAACCAGCTAAAGTGAAGGCCTTTCACAGCGCACCTCGGAGCAGCAAGCCGCCACCATTGGGCGCGATCAGCGGCACTATGCCGAGCCCCGCGCTGGCAGCCGGCGCGGCCTCGTGTGAAGCGGACGTAGCCAGGAAGTAGACCAAAAGGCCCGCCGAAACGAGCGCGCCGCCGGCGCACACCAAGTTCACCGTGCCCAGCGTTTGGGCAGAATCTCGCTTGTTGAAGCGCGAGGTGTCGGTGCTGTTGTTGGCGGAGTTGAAGTCACTGCGCTTGCCCGAATACAGGATGCCCGTCACGACCGTCGCGGCGACGAACGCGCCCGTCGCCACACCCGAGACGATGACCCCGGTGTGCGAGCCAGAGCTAGCGGCTGGGGCTGCGGCAGGAGGTGCAGCGGGTGCTGCGCTCGGCGCGACCGAGGCGGCGGGCGCTACCGGAGCCACAGCGGGCGGCGCCCCCGTAACCGGCGCGTCCTGCAAGGCGGGCACGGTAACGGCCAACACCGTGGCTACTGCCGGCGTTTCGAAGGTTTGTGAATAGCTCTGTTTGCCGGGTGCGCTCGCTTCGAGCGAATGCTTGCCTGGGTCGACCGGGATTTGCACTCCCAGCGCGGCCTGGCTCACTTCATGCGAATCGAGCTTGATGACCAGGCCCGCTACGCTTGCGCCGGGCGCCAGGCTGACGCTCACGTGCGCGAGCTTCGGCTCGAGCGCTTTCATGTGATCCTCGGCGAGCTGAGCGCGGTCCGCGTCGCCCTGGCGTTTGGCTTGCGACACGGCCTCACTAAACTCTGCCCAGGCGGACGCCAGTTTGCCGTCGGACTCATGGCACGAAGCGAGGTTCAGCAAGGTGCCCAGCCCGTGGTCGAGCTTGAAGCTCTCCTCGAACCTCGGACACGCCTCGCTGTACTTGTGCTCACCCGATAACCGCTTGCCCTCTCGAAACAGCGATTCTGCCATCGCCGCGTCACCGGGCGCCTGGGCTGCGGCGGGCGCCACCCAAGCACAGGCGATCGCCGCTGCGACCAATGAGCACACGCTGACCCGAGAGGACGGCTTGAATCCCGACATGCGAGCACTTGAGTTAGCGCTGCGCGATGCCGGTGGAAAGCCAATTTTGGACTACGCTGTCAGTGCACGCGGTTTGGCGCGGCCCTGCGTGCGAGTTTCTCCGGGGTTTCAAGCGTTTCGCATGAATCAGTACGCTTGTCTGGACGGGCATTGCTGAGCGCGATACATCTCGGTTGGAGGGTTCTCAGCAAATGACCCAGGTCTTCCCAGGCCAGATACTCGGCGGCAAATACCGCGTCGACCGCGTGCTCGGCGCGGGCGGTATGGGCATGGTCGTTGCGGCGACCCACTTGCACCTCGACGAGCGCGTAGCGATCAAGTTCCTACTGCCCGAGGCGATGGGGAATCCAGAAGCTGTGGCGCGCTTCGGGCGCGAGGCGCGCGCCGCCGTGAAGATTCGCGGCGAGCACGTCGCGCGGGTGATTGACGTCGGCGCGTTCGAGAACGGCGCTCCGTACATGGTGATGGAGTATCTCGACGGGCGAGATCTGTCAGCGTTGATCACCGAACGCGGTGCGCTGTCGCCCGCGGACGCCGTGGATGCGGTGCTGCAGGCCTGTGAGGCCCTGGCTGAGGCGCACGCACTCGGTATCGTGCACCGCGACCTGAAGCCGGCGAATTTGTTCCTCACCCGCCGCCCGGATGGCACGCCCAGCGTCAAAGTGCTCGATTTCGGCATCTCGAAGGTGACCAACGCCTCTGCCTCCGACAACGCCATGACCAAGACGTCGGCCATCATGGGCTCGCCCTTGTACATGTCGCCCGAGCAAATGACCGCGTCACGCGATGTTGACGCGCGCACGGATATTTGGGCGATCGGGGTCGTGCTGTACGAGTTGCTCGCCGGGCGGGCTCCGTTTCGCGCCGAGACGCTGCCCGAGATCTGCGGCTTGATTTTGACCTCAGTGCCGCCGGCGATTCGCGACTTTTCTCCGAGCACGCCCGAGCTGCTGCAGAGCGTCGTGCTGCGCTGTCTGGAGAAGGATCGCAGCCGTCGCTATCAATCAGTCAGTGAGCTGGCGCAGGCGATTGCGCCGTTCGGTTCGCGGGCGACCTCGCGCTCGGTCGAGCGCATCTCTCGGATCTTGGGCGCGAACCCTGCGCTGTATGACGCGCCCGCCTCCGTTCCGCTTGCAGCCAATGGTGGCGCGGGAACGCAGTCGAATTGGGGGCAAACCAATCCGCCGCGCTCGAACACCGTGCCCTTGATGGTCGCAGGCGCTGCCGCGGTCGTCCTAGTGGGTGGTTTGGGCGCTCTGTGGTCTTTTCGCTCGAAGCCAGTAGCCACCGATCACGCCGTCGCGGCCGCAGCATCGGTCGTCGCGACGAGCGTGCCCGTCGTCAGCGCGGCGGCGCCCGCCCCACCGCCCGCGGTGGTTCCCGCGCCTGTGGCGGCAGCGCCATCGACTCCGCCAGCCGTCGTCGCACCGGTCGCGAAGGCCGTCGCAGCGCACCCCGCGGTCGTCAAAGCGACAGCTGCCAAGCCTGCTCCGCTGACCGCGCCGGCCGCCGTGGCCCCGCCGCCCCGCGCCAAGAAGAGCGCCGAAGACATGATGAGCGGTCGGGATTAGTTCTTGTTAGCGTCGAGCAACGCGGCAAGCTCGGCAGGCAGCGGTTCGACGACGTTGAAGCCCGCTAGCACGCCGTCCCCGGCCCAACTGATCTGGCTCGCGTGCAGCGCGTGGCGCGCTCCGAGCTGTGCTGCGGGCTCACCGCCGTACACCGCGTCGCCCACGATAGGGTGGCCAATTGCCGCCAAATGCGCACGAATTTGATGACGAAACGCAGCGCCGACGTCCAGCTCGAGTAGCGCTCGCCCGGCGCTCACTTGTTTCAACCGGTAGCGCGTGACCTTGTGCCTCGCGTAACCGCCGACCTCGCCCGGCTCGAGCACGCGCACGCGCTCGGGGTGTGCGGCATCCGGTGCGAGCGCGCGCGCGATCTCGCCAGATTCGTCGATGTCAGCGGGGCTGACGACGGCCAAGTAGCGCTTGCGAATCGTCTCCAGATCGAGCGCGTGCGTTAGGCGCGTGAACGCGTCCGCGCTCCGCGCCGCGAGCAGCAAGCCCGAGGTCTGTGTATCGAGTCGGTGCACGATACCCGGCTCGCGTGCGCGATAGCCGATGCCGCGCATCTCCGGGTAGCGCGCGAGCAGCGCGCTGCACAGCGTGCCGCGCTCACCCATGTCGAGCGGCGCGCTGGGCATCCCCGCGGGTTTGTTCACGACCACGAGCTCTGGGCGCTCGAGTCGCACTTCCAGCGGCAAATCGGGCTCCGTTGCGATGAAAGCAGGCTCGTCGAGCTCCACCGTGATGCGCGCGCCTGCCGTCACGAGCGCCGATTTTTTTGCGCGATGTCCGTCGATGCGCACATTGCCGGCCGCGCACAGAGCAGCGGCCTTCTGGCGCCCGACGCCTTCGATTCGTTCGCTCAGGAATTTGTCGAGCCGGCTGCCG
>DATCFJ010000359.1:0-2015 GCA_036509605.1 Polyangiaceae bacterium
CCGCCTGGTCCTGTTCGACGCTGCCTTGGCCCATGGCGCGAGCGCCTACTTCGGCAGCAGCCTGAGCGACGGCCGCCTATTCCAGAACTTCTTTTTCAACTTTGCGGACGCCGCCAGCTGTCCGCACACGCAGTGAGTCAATCCCAGTTGGCGTCACCGACCCGCTCGAAACCCCAGGCCAAAAGCCACCGGCATAAGGCATAGGCCGCCAGCACTTCTTTGTCGGATGTAGCGTCGCCCGCTTCGAGCTGTCGCACGCGCCGCTGCAACCATGAGGGGGAGATGCCGACGTGCTCTAGGAGCGCAGCCGCTTGCTCGAAGCTACGCGCGATGTGATCGGCGTGCAGGGCGTACGCGCGCGCCCAAACACCGTTGTAGGCCACCTTGCCTTTGCGCTGCACGACGGCCTGGGGCAATAGACCCGGCAACGCGCGCTCGAGGATCGTCTTTTCGGGGCGTATGCCCTTCGCGGCGCAATAGCGGGACCAAAGCCGGGCGGCGCGAACCACTGCCAAGTCACTGAACGGGCTGCGCACCGTGATGCCGAAGGCTTCTTTGACCCAGACGTCCTGACGCGCGTCGTACACGAAGCAACCGGTGTCGCGGCGCAGATGCGCCGTATCTTGCGCCTTGTGCACGGCGGCCCGAACCGCGCGGCGGGCGGCGCGCGAGAACAGCGCGTCAGCGGGGCTCGAACCGGAACGCTCGCTGGACGAGAGATCGGTGCTGAATAGCGCGTCACCGCCGTGGCCGGTGTAGACCCGCGTCGCTCGCTGAGCCTTCGCAAAGAGCGCCACCGCCTGTGCGTGTCGAATGCCGGTGATGAACACCGAAGGCTCGTCGAACCTCGGCCACGCTTCACTCGGCGCATACGGGAACAGGTCGACCCCCGCCAAGACCGAGCGCGTGATCCCCAACGCTTCGGCGACGGCGCGCTGAACTGTCGCCTCGAAGCGAAACTCGTAGTAGGGGAATTCGACGGAAACCCCATGAAAGACCAGCCCTTCGTGGCGCGCAGCAGCACCTGCCAGAGTGCTGTCGATGCCCCCGGACAACTCCAGCACGGCGGACGCGACGCCACGCTGGCTGAAGGTGTAAGCTGCGAACGCTTGTCCAACCGCTTCCAATACCTTGTCGACGTCGAGCAGTGAGTCGGCAATTGGGATAGCTCGTTCGCGCGGGGCTCCACTGCCGTCAAAGCTCGTGAGGGTGCCGCGTCGAATACGCTGCCAACCATGTAGCGGCGTCTCGGTCCAGGCGTTGGGCTCATAGGACCCCTGCAGGCACGGCGCTGCCATTGCGGACAGCAGCCCCGATTTGGAAAGGCGACTCGAGCCCTCGAGTAGCGGCAACTCGGTCGTGACGGCCAGACCTGTCGACTGCTGGGAGAAGAACAGCGGGAA
Source organism: Polyangiaceae bacterium (assembly GCA_036509605.1). Lineage (GTDB taxonomy): Bacteria > Myxococcota_A > Polyangia > Polyangiales > Polyangiaceae > PMG-095. The sequence continues at coordinate 1,404 of DATCFJ010000359.1, forward strand.
CGCGCAGCAGCAGCCGCGCAGCACCGTAACGCCGCCCGACCCATCGAGCAAGACGACGCCGTCCGTGGGCTCGAGCTCTGGCGCGTTCGCTGCCCAACCCTGCGCCGACGGCGTGGCGTCGCCACAGCGCGACAGGAAACGCTCCCAGCGGTCGTCGATCTCGTCGTCTAGCAGCGATAGATAGACGCATATGCCGCCCGCGGCGGCTCGCTCGCGCAAGGCTAAGCAACGGCGCACGACGAGGCGTGCAGTGCCCAGCTCAATCGTTCGCTGGTCGCCCTGGGTCATAGCCTCGCGCTTACTCCGAGAGCCGTAACACGAAGAGCGGCTGATACATGTAGTGCTCGGGCCGCGCCTCGTACGGCAGCTGCCCTCTCGTGCTGCACCAGGCGTGCATCAGGCGTGCGGGTGCGAGCACGCCAATCACGATGTCGCAAGGCAGGCCGCTCTGCACGCACAAGTAGCTCGTGAGCAAAGCCCGCGGATAACAGTTTGGATTTGGCACGGAGCGTTCGATACAGTGCACCAAACGCGCGATCTCCCGGACTCCCAAACGCGCCCGCGAGTGTCGTCGCAGCGCCAAGCGCCTCAGCGCCCTCGACATGGCGGCGA
>DATCFJ010000360.1:0-2039 GCA_036509605.1 Polyangiaceae bacterium
TGCGTGCGGCTGTCTACCGGGCCTTGCTCGAGCGCACGCTCGATCCACGGCAGTGGCTCTACGTTGCCAAGACGCAGTGCGAGCACGGCGCCGAGGCGAGGGAAGAAAGGTTCAGCGGGATGGCGTTCCATGGCCAAGCGCAGCCGCGCCCAAAGTGGTCGCGCTGAGCTCGTACTCGGCGCTTTGAGCTCGCCGTACTCTCGACTGAGCGCAGCGCGCTCCAATGATACCGGTGAGCGCCCACGAACGAGCGACAGCCCAATACTGAGCACGGTCAGGGCGAGGAGAGCGAGGCCGCCCAGTGACTTCGAGTTGGGCTGGGCCGGTGGCTTCGCCGCGTGCTGACCCCAGCACGCGCCGAGAACAGTCGTTACCGCGAGCATTGGAGCAAACAACTCCAAGCCGAAGTCGACGAAGTTCTGCGCAACAACCGCACCGACGCCGACTAGGGCGGCGGAAGCCAGCTCGCTGCGGCCGAAACCCAGTCGGCGTGGCCGAAGCTGCCAAAGCAGGAAGCCCAGACCGAGTGCGCTGGCGACGATTCCCCATTCCGACACCCACTGCGCGAGAATATTTTCGGGATGAGTGAAGACCTGATTGCCGGCGATGGGCTTGTAGATCGGAAAGGTACTTTCGAAAGCTCCTCGACCGACACCAAAAAGCGGGAAGTCGCGTACCATTGGCTCGACCCACCGCGCCATCTTGAGCTTGCTTACGTCCTTATCACTGAGCTCGAACCAGGAATCCTTGATCCCAAGCAGCGAAAACGCTCCCGCGGCTAGCACGGCGGCGCAGCTTCCCGCCCAGTCGTACCAGTGAAGTCGCCGCGACCCACGCCGATGATAAGTTCGGTACGCCAAGAAAGCGACGACTGCCAGACCGGCCACTAGTGTGAGCACTCCGCCGCGCGAACCGCTCAACACGTCGACGCCGATGACGACGGCAGTTCCCATTGCCCACAACCAGCGAAGTGAGTGATTCTTGCTCGACACAATGAAGCCGAACCCGCACAGCGCTCCCAGCGTCAGGTAGCCGGCGAGGCAGTTCGGGTTGAGGATCGGCCCCACGTGCTCGCTAGAGGTGCCGAGCTGCGGCTGATAGATTCCGAATACTCGAGACGCCCCGACCAAACCGTGCGCCAAAGTCGCGAGGGCAACGGTCAGAGCGCTACCGAAGACCAGCGCAATCGCGGGCGCTTTGCCGCGCCGTCGACCGAAGGCGGCCGCAAGGCTAAACGCTATGGCGTAGGACAGCCACTTTGCCGCCTCGACGCTGGAGGCGCCTGGATCGAGTGACACGCTGCCACGCGCGACGCGCTCGCCAAAGGGCAACAGCGAACGCTGCCAAGTGTCGGCCGCGCCGGGACTGAGCCGGTGCAGCACCGAGACGGGAAGCGGCACCGTTTGGACGAGCGAGTAAACCCCCAACGCCGCGAGCACGATGGCCGGCGCTGGAATTCGGCGCAGAGCGCCGCTGCTGAGCGCGAGGGCACCGCACAGGACGATTCCCGTGGTTCCGGCCAGCACGACCGCGATGTGCGCGCCTCCAAGCATCAACGCCGATAGGCACACGATGCAGCCCAGGCCGAGCTCCGCCGAGGTCGGGGACCACTCCACGGAGCGCCGGCCAGCTATTTTACGTTGTTTTCGAGCGGTTCGACCCAAATCGCCTTTGCTCAATAGCACAGCGCCCCGGAGGCTCGCCTGCGGGGCTTCCGGGTCGCTGGCCGACCGGAGAACATGCGTCCCGGCTGAGGATAGGTTAGCTATGGAGCGGATCCGCTCGAGACGGCCATGGTCGTTGGTTCGAGCAGCTGTGTTGGCCTCGCATGGACGATTTTCTTACGACGCTCATTGTCGTGATCCTCTTCACCTGGATTGCCTCCAGGTACATCGGCCGATTCGGTGCGACGGAGCAGCCCCTGTTGTGGCTATCGTTCTTCGCGCACCAAGCCGCGGGGATCGGGAACATCCTAATCACCCGGCGCTACTACGTTTGGGGCGATCTTCTCACGTACCACAAGTTCGGAGTTGAAGCGG
>DATCFJ010000361.1:0-5987 GCA_036509605.1 Polyangiaceae bacterium
CTATCCGCGCTCTGGGCATTACGTTCACGGTCTACGCGCAAAGCAACAACATCGATCGCGAGTGGCCGTTCGATATCATTCCGAGGGTCATCGCTCAGCGCGAGTGGGACGGCATCGCACGCGGCCTGGAACAACGGCTGCGAGCCATCAACCTGTTCATCGACGACATCTACAAGGCGCAACGCGTCGTGCGGGCCGGCGTATTCCCAGCTGAGCTCCTGAGCAGCTCGAAGAACTACTTGGCCGCTTGTCGCGGAGTTCATCCCAAATTCGGTGTGTGGGCGCACATCTGCGGCACGGACTTGGTGCGCGACCGCGATGGCACGGTGTACGTGCTCGAAGACAATTTGCGGATCCCTTCTGGTGTTTCTTACATGCTCGAGAATCGAGCCGTGACCAAGCGGGTATTCCCCGAGCTGTTCGAAGACCAGCGAATTCAACCCGTCGACGGCTACCCTGGGCGGCTCTATGCCCTACTGCTGTCCATGGCGGCCGACGCCGTAATTGACCCCAAGGTCGTGTTGCTCACCCCGGGATCGTATAACTCGGCTTACTTCGAGCACTGCTACTTGGCCCAACAGATGGGGATCGAGCTGGTGCGCGGTCGGGACTTGGTCGTGCTCGCAGACGACTACGTGTACATGAAGACGATTGGCGGACTGACGCGCGTGGACGTCATCTATCGTCGTATCGACGACGCCTTTCTCGACCCGGAAGCCTTCGACCCGAGCTCACAGCTCGGTAGCCCTGGCTTACTTCGAGCATGGAAATCCGGAAAAGTTGCGTTGGTCAACGCGCCAGGCGCTGGCGTCGCGGATGACAAGCTCGTTTACTCGTATGTCCCCGAGCTGATCCGCTATTACTTGGGCGAGCAGGCGATCCTGCCCAACGTGGAGACGTTCCGGCTGGTCGACGAGCAACAACGTCAGCACGTGCTCGGCGCGCTCGACAAGTTCGTCGTCAAGCCCGTCAACGAGTCCGGCGGCTATGGTGTGATCGTTGGAAGCGCCGCCTCGCCTGTGGAGCTCGAGCAATGCCGCCAGGCGGTGCTCAGCAACCCGCGCAATTTCGTCGCGCAGCCGATCGTGTCGCTTTCAACCTCACCTACGCTATGCGCGAGCGGGCTCGAGCCGCGCCACCTCGACTTACGCCCGTTCGTACTGAACGGCGAGAGCTCGTACGTGACGCGCGGAGGCCTCACTCGGGTGGCCCTTCGCCCGGGCTCGCTGGTGGTCAATTCCTCCCAAGGCGGCGGTAGCAAGGACACGTGGATCATGTGCGACGAATGATGGCCCGAACATCGGAGAACACCATGTTGCTTTCGAGCGTTGCTGAAACCATGTTTTGGAGCGGGCGCTACATGGAACGCGCTCAAGCCTTGGCCAGAGCCATTCAGGCACTCGAGCAACTCTCGTTGGACCTACCTGCCCGGCGCTCGATCGGCCTGAAACCGCTGCTGACGCTGGTGAACCCCAACGGGGTGCCGGTCGTCGACGAGGCCAGCCAGTGGAGCATGCTGCACGCGCTCGCCCTGGACACGAACGACGCATCCAGTGTGCTGGGAGCCCTGGCCGCAGCCCGCGAAAATGTGCGCCAAGCGCGAGTCGTGGTGCCGCCCGAGCTGTGGGTCGCCTTGAATCATCAGTATCAGCTGCTCAAGGCCGTCGAGCAGCAACCCGTCGCGCGCGTCGTCGAGGCGCTGGGCGCGGTGGTCGAAGCCGGGCGCCGCATCGAAGGAGAGCTGGAGAGCGGCATGGCTCGCGACGCGGCCCACGCCTTTCTGAGCATAGGGATCCGACTGGAGCGTGCCGACATGATGCTGCGCATTCTGGGCGCTCTCCTGCCTGCCGTCACCATGGATGGCTGGGAACGAGCGTTCGACGACGTACGTTGGGGCGGCCTGCTGCGCGCCTTGGGCGTGCATTCGATGTACCGTCGGCGGCACCATCACCAGTTGGAGCTCCCGACGTTGCTGGAGTTTCTGATGGTCGACTTGGCCTCACCGCGAAGCGTCGTGCACTGCTTACGCGAAGTCGAGGAGGAGCTTGCGAAGCTGCCGCGAGCGGCTCGCGTCCGTGCGACGGTCAGCGTGGCCCTCAGCCGCGCCTTTGCGCTGGCGCATGCGGCTCCGGATCAGCTCGAGCAACAACGGGAAGCGACGCTCGTCGCGATCTCCGCTGTCCACGACGCATTGCAAAGCTGCTACTTCCCCGAGCACGCTCCAAGCCTTGAATCGGAGTCGGCGCAACCCGCCGCCGAGATCGCCGATCCCTTCGAGTACCTGACGCTCGAGCATCATCGAGTCGAGAGCGTGCTGCGCCTCTTGGATGAGCTGGCGGCTCAGACGTCCCGCGGGCAAGACGTCGACAAAGCCGAAATCCTCGCGGCCATCTCCTTCTTCACGGAGTTCGGGGAGCTTGGGCACCACGAAAAAGAGGAGTCGATTTTGACGCCGGTGCTGGTCGAAAACGGCTTCGATTGGAGCGAAGGGCCGGTCGCAGCCATGCGCCGCGAACACCGTCACGAGCACGCGTTCGTGCGTGCGATCCTGCAGCTAGCCAACCAGCGGCCCACATGGTCAAGCGAGGACCGCCGGCGATTCGTCACCGAGGCCCACGAGTTCGCACACTTCTTGCGGTCCCATATGGACCATGAGCGCCGCGACCTGTTCGAGCAGGCCGCGCGCTCGCTACCCGAGCAAACCAAGCGCCGGCTCGCGCACGCTTTCGCGGATTTCGACGCCAAACAGCACAGCGGGATCACTGCCGCGAGTCCCAAGCTCGACGCACTGTTGCGCAAATACGGAGTGCACTCGCCACCGGCCTGACGTGTTCGCTCCGCTCCGCGACGCGCTTCGCGACACCCGAAGGTGCGCCAGGCGGCCCAAGCGCCAGCCTCCGGCTGACGCGGGGGCGCAACAACGAGGGACGGGCACTGTTCGATCTACCCCCACACGCGCCCGCGCCCAACGAAACAATGACCGCGAGGCCCGCCGCGAAATGAACGCCCTTCGTTGCAGTGCAGCCGACGACCAAGCTGAATCGCGTGAAAGCGCCATGTCAGCTGGCCGCGTCGAGGATCTTGGGGCGACTTAGTCCGTTTCGAGCACCGCGAAGCGACTCACTCGCACTTACCGGCCTTGGCTTTGATCGCCAATTCGGCGGCCTTTTTGCCGATGTCGTCGTTGCCGCCGAGCTCGGCGGCGCGCTTGAAGTGTTCGGCGGCTTGCTTCTTGTCTTTCGGGCAGACGTGCTTGGCAAGGTAGTAGTGCGCGGGGGCGAACTTGTCGTCGAGCTTCAGCGCGGACTGGTAGTCGGTGAGCGCGCCGGCGTCGTCCTTCATGTCGTGGCGACAGACCGCGCGGCGCACGTGCAGGTTGGCGCTGTCCGCTGCCTTGATGGCCTTGTCGAGCACGGCAACGCAATCGGCGAAGGCATGCAAGCGCCCGAACTTTTGCGACAGCTTCTCGAGCAGCTTCGGATCTTCGGTGGTCGACACGGAGCGGAGTTGCTCGAGGGCGGCCGCGTCGTCCTTGGCGGCCGTGAGCAGCTCTGCGTAAGCAATGCGCAGCTCGCTGTTGTCCGGCGCCGCTGCGACGGCGGCCCCGTAAGCCTTCAGCGACTCGTCCTTCTTGCCCGCGGCTTCCAGCGCCAGCGCGCGATTTAGCAGCAAATCAGGCTGTTTTGGCGCGTTTTTGAGCCCGGCTTCGGCGACGCTCAGCGCTCCCGGTGCGTCCTTCGCGTCGAGCAGCAGCGCAGACAAGTTCACGCTGGCTTCGGTCAGCTTCGGGTCCAAACCGAGAGCGTCCTTGTAAGCCGCGCTAGCTCCTGTCCCGTCGGACAAACCTTCCAGAGCTACCCCCAAATAAAAGGCGGCCTGCGGATCCTTCGGGCTCTCAGTGTGTGCTGCGCTGAGCAGCTCCTTGGCCTTGGCATAATCCTGAGCCTTGATGGCTTCGATAGCTTGCTCGACCTTCTTACTGGAGGGCTTGGCGGCTTCGTCGGATTTTGGCGCGGCCGGCGGGCTATCCAAGGGCGGCGGAGGAGCTTCGGGCGGCGGAGCCGAGCCACCACAGGCGGCTACCGCGAGCAGTCCGAGCAAGGCGGCAGAAAATCCGAGCGAACGAAGCGAACCGAGACTGCGCGCGAAGGTCATGAGGAGGATGCCTTTTCCAGGTGGGCGATGTTCGACAGAATCCGAGCTTTGATCTCTTCCATACGATCGAGCGAGGTGATCTTCGCGCCGCTCGTGTCGGTGACGTAGAACACGTCGGCGACCTGCGTGCCTTCGGTGTTGATCTTGGCGAGCGAGATCTGAAGATCGAGGTGCTGAAGCGTGTTGGCCAGCCAGAACAAGAGCCCCTGCTGGTCCTTCGTAGTGACTTCGATCACCGAGTGGTCGGTGGCGCAGCGGTTGTCGATGTTGACCTCCGTCGGCACCTTGGGCGTGGGGCGATCCGAGAGCCGCGAGCGGCGCACGCCGCCCGTCACGAGCTCGGACGGAGAGAGCTCCATACTGAGCAAGCGATTGAAGTCGCGGTCGAGGCGCGCCATCGAGCCGGTGACGGCGTCGGTGGTTTCGCCCGCGCGCACCCAGAACAAGTCGAGCGCGCGCGTGCGGCCGAAGCTGTCCACCCAGGAATAGACCTGCGCGCTGATCACCTTGAAACGCGCGGCTGCCAGCGTCGCCGTGATCATCGCCAGGAGACCGGGGCGATCGTCGGCGATGAAGCCGAGCTCGACGTACGGCGCGGCAGTCGTCATGACCGTCACGTTGACGTGCTGCATCTGCGCTTGGCGAGCGAAACGCGAGTGGCGCATGATGTCTTGCGGATCGTTCGAGTACAGATAGCGATCCGGCATCGTGGCCAAGAAGTGATTGAGGAACTCGAGCTCACCGCGTTGCGGGCAAAGCGCTCGAACTTCAGCGCGGATCTGCTCGGTGCGCTCGCCGCCACGCTCTGCCTTGCCCGTCGACAGCTGACGATCAGCGCTGACGTACAGCTCCTCGAGCACGCGCGCCTTCCAACTGGTCAGCGCCGTCGGGCTGGTGGTCGAGACGTCGCAGATCGTCAGAATGTACAGCTCGCGCAGGCCTTCGCGGCCGTGTACTTCCTCGCAGAATGACTCGAGCGTACGCGGGTCGTCGATGTCGCGGCGCGTGGCCACGTGATACATGCGCAGGTGCTTCCAGATCAGCTGTTGCACCTCGCGAATGTCGCTCTCCGGCAGACCGAGGCGCGCCAGGATACCGCGCGCCATCTCGCGGCCGCGCTCGTCGTGACTCTTGCCGCCGATGTCTTTGCCGATGTCGTGCAAGAGCGCCGCGAAGAACAGCACGTTGGGCCGTGAAATCTCCGCTGCCAAGCGCGACGCCAAGCGGTGCTCGGCAGCGAGCTCGCCGCGGCACAGCTCGCGCAAGCGGTCCACCGCAGCCACCGAGTGCACGTCGACCGTGTACACGTGATACACGTCGTGATGCACGCGCCCGACGACCGGAGCAAACTCGGGAATCATCGCCACCAAGAGGCCGACGTCGTGTAAGTCTTTGACGACCGATTCGTCGCGCAACTTGGTGCGCTGAATCACGGTCACGAGCCGCACGAACAAGCGCCCCGCTTCCTCGCTCTGCCGCAAACGCTCGCAAAAAGTGGGCGAAGTGACGGCCCGCGCCACTAAATCCCGAGCAAAGCCGTAGACCGGCAGATCACGACGCACAGCTTCGTCGTACAGGCGCAAGGCGAGCGCGGGCTCCTGCTCGAGCGCTGCACCGTCTTCGAACGAGACCTGATCGTTGGTCAGCTTCAGACCTTTGCCGATCGGCGTCTCGCGCGGGCGGCGCTTTGGCGGCGGAGCCGCGCGCGCGAGCACCAGCTCCCGCGCTTGCGCGATGATGCGCGCGTTCTTGTAATAGTCGCTCATGAACGCCTCGACGCCAGCCCCACCGGGGCCGTAGCCGAGATCCACAGCGAGCTGCTCTTGGCGATC
>DATCFJ010000362.1:0-5745 GCA_036509605.1 Polyangiaceae bacterium
CAGGGTGAAACGAAACACGCCCTCGTGCTCGCCGATCTTTTGGCCCTGCTCGTCCAAGATCGGCCCGGGCCGCAGGCGCCCATCCGCGCGTTCGGCTACGAACGCGTCGTAGCGACCCGTCGGCACAAAGCACAGCTCTTGGCTCTCTCCCTTTTGGGCGCCCGGAAGGTTCAAACGCAGCGCCTCGGCGCGGATCTCCGGCTTGTCGCTCTCGCCCAGCGGAAAGATCAGCCGCGATAGCGCGTCTTGTCCCAGCATGTGCAGGAAATAGCTCTGATCTTTGCCGTGGTCCCGGCCGCGATGCAGCTCAAAGCTCGAGCCCTGCTGCACGACGCGCGCATAGTGCCCGGTCGCTACCCGCTTTGCGCTCAGCCGATCCGCAAGCTGAAACAGCTCTTTGATCTTCACGCCCCGGTTGCAGCGCACGCACGGGCTGGGCGTCTCGCCCTCTAAGTACGACTCGACGAAGGGCGCCACGACCTCACGCTGGAACAGCTCCCGGCGATCGAAGGCGTAATGCGGGATCCCGAGCAGATCCGCGACGCGACGTGCGTCGTGGACGTCTTCCGGCGCGCAGCAGCGGCTCTTGACCGAACCGTCATCCGGGTAATCCCACAGGTGCAGCGTGACGCCGACCACGTCGAAGCCCTGCGCGCACAAACGCGCGGCGGCGACCGACGAATCGACACCGCCGCTCATGGCGATCAGCACACGCTCAGGCATCTCCGGCGAGCGTAACACGCGCTTTCGCGCCAAGCCGGTGGGAACCGTTAGTCGGGTTTAATGGCTGCCTTGGAGCACCGTTCGCACCGCGTTTGTCGCGCGATCGACGATTTTGGAGGCCAAATCTACGGCTTCCGTATACCGGTAGATGCCAGCCTGAAGCGCGATCAGCGTGCCCGTATCGTAGTTGTGAAGCTGAGAGGCGGAGGCCACGTGCGCCTCGCCCACGTCAATCTCCCGACCCAGTCCGCGCATTGCCTTCGAAAAAGCCCCCTCGACTGGCACGTCCGGCTTGGCCACGACCGGGATCTGCAGGCTCGGGCCGTAGTCGAATGTCGGTTGTTCGCCGCGAATGCCGGAAATCGCCATGCGACCGAATCATCGGGCGCGCGCCCGCCTGGTTGCGCGATTCAGCGCGCTTCGTCGGAAAGACCGCGCAAGCGTTTCGAGAGGCGCGTCAAAGCCCGCGTGTGCAAGCGGCTCGCCCAGGATTTGCTGAGCCCGAGCTCTTCGGCGACGTGATCGAAGCGCGCGCCCTCCAAGTAGTGGCGGCGCACGAGCTCTGCTTCCTCACGCGGTAACTCCGCGATGGCTTCGCGAATCACCGTCAATAGCTGGGCATTTCCGTAGGCTTGTTCGGGGTCGTCGCTGGTGTCGACGAGCGTGCGCTCGCCGCCGTCCCCGTGGGCGGTGGGCGCGATCAGCCCGGCTGCCATGGCAGTCGCCATCGCGGCCAAATGATCGCCCAACGCTTGCTCGGCCTCGGCGGTACCGGTGCCTGGCGCGCGCGGCGCGGCGAGATCTTCCTGCGCGCCTTCGCTGACCCGAGAGGCAGCTTGCAACCCGTTGAGCCGCTCATGGGTTCGGCGCGAGAGGCGCGCCGAAGACCGGACACCGTCGATGATGGCGCCCCGGACGCGGAAATTCGCGTAGCCGCGGAATGGTACGCCACGCGACTCGTCGAAACGGCGCGCCGCGTCCCACAGCCCTTCGCGACCGAAGCTGAGCAATTCGTCGAGCTCCGCCGCGCCGCCGAGCGTGCGCAAAACCTGCCGCGCGATGATGTCCACGAGCGGCAATCCAGACGAAAAGCGCTCTAGAACTTCGGGCGATTCCTTAGTCTCTCCCACGCGAGCGCGACTCTAACAACTCTGCCGCCGAGTCTCACTACGTTTCGCCGCGGCCCGGTTGGCTCGTTTCAGGAACGCGCATTTCCGCAGGTTCCGGCTTCGTTTCGCGTTGTCCAAAGGCCCGCCCGGCGGCTGTGCACGGGTGCCAGCGCGCGCTCATCGTGTCATATTCCACGTCAGCCAAATGCTTCGTTGGGGCAGAGTCGCCGCCGCTTATCTCGCCGCCAGCGTGAGCGCAGTCGTGCTCGCGGTCTTGTGGCGTGGCAGCTCGCCGTTCTTATATAGCGATCCGTGGCTCACGCTGCCCGGGTTCTCCGCTCACCTGTGCAGCGTGGTCATCGGGCTCGCGTTCGGCGCGCTGGTCGCGTTCAGCACGCGAATCTTCGTTACCCGCTTCGCCTGGGCCAAAAACCTGCACCGCGAGCTGCGTCCGGTCGCGCGCGACTTGAGCACGTCCGGCATCGCTGCCGTAGCCACGTTCAGCGCCCTCGGGGAGGAGCTGTGGTTCCGCGGCATGCTGCAACCGTGGCTTGGGCTTTGGCTGCAGGCGCTAGCGTTCGGTATCGTGCACTCGCAATTGCGCGGCCCAAGCCGCTGGGCTTGGGTGACTTGGGCGATGATCATGGGGCTCGCCTTCGGCGCGATCTTCGCGCTCACCGGCTCGCTCGCCGGACCAATCGTCGCACACGCGCTGATCAACGGGCTGAACCTGGCCTATCTCAAAAGCCACGACCCAGAGCCGCGCCGCCGCGCGCTCGGCGGTCTGCTCGGGCAACGCAGCTAAAAAGCTCACACCGGAAAAAGCCGTTCTCAGCTGATTTGTGGGGATTCCGGCCCGGACGCCGATCGCTCGGCCGGGACCGTGCTACGTCCGGCGGCGAAAGGGCCATCTGCTATTCTAAGCAATCCTGAAACCTCCTCGTCCGTGATGCCCGAGCCCGACTCGAGTTACCCCGAAGACAGGCCGCGGGTTCTCGTCGTCGACGACGAGAAATTCATCCGCGACATCATTGCCGACTTCCTCGGGATGGAGGGCTATATCGTGCGCACGGCCGAAGACGGCGTGAGCGCAACGAACGAGCTCGAGCGCGCCCGCTACGACATGGTCATCAGTGACCTGAAGATGCCCAAAATGGGTGGGCTCGATCTGCTGAAGGAGGTCGCTCGCACTCACCCGGACACGCTGACCGTGATCATGACCGGCTTCGGCACGGTCGAGACCGCGATCGATGCCATGAAGCGCGGGGCCTACGACTACATCTTGAAGCCGTTCAAGGTGGAAGAGATCGTGCATATCGTGCAACGCGGCCTGGAAAAGCGCCGCTTATCGGCCGAGAACCTGCGTCTGCGCGAAGCGCTCTCCCTGTACAAGGTGAGCGAAGCCATCACCGCCAGCCTTTCGCTCGACGAAGTGATCGCCACCGTCGCGGACAGCGGGCTGAACGAGATCCGCGCGGATATGGTCATGACCTGGCTGGACAACGGCGAAGGCGCGTTCTTCCCGCGCAACGTCAGCCTGGCCGACCTATTTCCAGAAGGTGAAGAGGCCGGCGAGCTGGACGCGGCGACCGTAGTCGCGCGTCTGAAGCACGATAGTTTCTTGGTGGAGCATGGTGCGCGCGCTCGCGAGCTGTTTTCGACTCACCCATCGCGGCAGGTGCAAAGCATCACGATTATCCCGCTAAAAATGCGGGATCGCCTGCTGGGCTGGATCGCGGTCGTATCGCTCACCGCAAGCAAGCGCTTCGACGAGGGGCAACGCAAGTTGCTCAGTATCATCGCCTCACGCGCCGCGGCAGCGATCGAAAACGCGCGGCTGTACGAAGATTTACAGGCCACGTTTCAGCAGACCATCCAAAGCTTGGCGCGCACCATCGACAAGATGGACCGCTACACGTCTGGGCACTCGGAGCGCGTCGCGCGCTATGCGACGAACCTCGCGCGCTGGCTCGGGCTCGACGCCGTGCAGATCGAAATCGTGCGCCACTCGGCGTTGATGCACGACATCGGCAAGATCGGCTGCGTGATGAACCTGAACAAGACCGGCAAGCTCACCCAGCCGGAATATGAAGTGTTCAAGCGCCACCCGACCTACGGGCGCGAGATTTTGGATCCGATCAAGTTCTTGCAACCGGTGATCCCCGGCGTGCACTTGCACCACGAGCGCTGGGACGGCCGCGGTTACCCGCTCGGCTTGGCCGGCCAAGACATCCCGCTGATCGCGCGTATCATCTCCGTTGCCGACACCTACGACGCGATGACCAGCGACCGCGCGTACCGCCGTGCGCTGCCGCACGAGATCACCGTCAACGAGATTCTGCGCTGTTCCGGATCGCAATTCGATCCAGACGTGTCCAACGTGTTCACCGAACAGATCGACAACCTGCGCAGCGAGCTGGTCGACTCTGGCGCTACGATACCGGAATGACCACCGCGGCGCGCCGAGAGCTTCGCGCTTTTTGGCTCGGGCGCGCAGCGTACGAGCCGGTCCACGCGCTGCAACATCAGTTGCAGGAAGCACGCAAGTCCGGGCGCATCACCGACACGGTGCTGTTCGTCGAGCACGAGCCGACGATTACGCTTGGCCGCGGCGCGACCGCGGGTCACTTGCTCACGTCAGAAGCCGCGCTGGCAGAGGCGGGCATCGCGTTGGTCTCGACGGGCCGCGGTGGAGACGTGACGCTGCACGCGCCCGGACAGCTCGTCTGCTATCCGATTTTGGATCTGCATCCCGATCGCATGGACGTGCGGCGTTACGTCAAAGATCTGAACCGCGTGATGACGGCGCTGGCCGCCAGCTACGACATCCAAAGCGGAGTGATTGAAAAATACATCGGCTTGTGGGCAGATCTTGCGGACCCAACCACGTGGTCGGGAGTCCTTGCAGCTCGCACTCCGGTGAAGATCGGCGCCATTGGCGTGCGCATCTCGCGCTGGATCACGATGCACGGCTTTGCCTTCAATCTGAGCACTGATCTGTCGCTATTTCGCCTAATCGTGCCTTGTGGCATCACGGAGTTCGGCGTCGGCTCGGTCGCGTCACTGACCGGCGTGACCGAGAGCGTGGAGCGCGCCGCTCAGCGCGCGCTACCGCTGTTGGCCGGCGTCTTTGGTTACGAAGCCCCCGAGCTCGAGAGCAGTAGCGTCGCAGCCCTCGGTGCGTCGCTCGTGAACTCGGACGCTCAGCTCGTTGCCTCGTCTTAGGGCGCTGCGCTCGGCGCTGGCGGCGGAGCGACGCATGCCTTGTTCACACAAATGCGATCGCCCTTGCACTGGTTGTCGAAGCTGCAGCCGGCCGCAGGTCTGAAGCTTGCCTACTGGCCAGAGAGCTAACACGGCAGCCATTTTCGGGCTCGAAGTTGCGAAACCTGGCGGATGACGCACGCTATTGGAAATAGTACGCAGACGCGGTTGTTGGTTTTAATGGGCGTGGGCCGAAATGGCGGAGGGTTGCGAGATGACGGTGAGTCGACGGGCAATTGGCATAATTCTGGCCTTGGCTGCGGTCTCGTGCGGTTCGCGCGTCTCGATCGAGAACCCGGAGAGCGGCAGCGCCGGAGCGGGCGGTGGGACAGCGGGAGCTTCGGGCACTCCGGCGGGCGGCGGGACAGCGGAAGCCTTGGGCACTCCGGCGGCCGGTGGGACAGCGGATGACCCGCTCGCAGTCAGCTGGACCGATCCGACGACCGCTGACGACTGTCATACCTCTCCTCTTTCATATCAGACGTACGGCAGCGAAGCGGAGCTCGACACCCTGCTGGTCGGACGCTGGCGAAGGTGCAAAGCCCCGCAAATTGCCGGCGAAGACGTGGGCGTCGAATTCACAGCCGACGGTAATTTCTATGCGCTCACCTTCAATGCGGCGCACGAGGTCGTCCGCCAGGTCGGGATC
>DATCFJ010000363.1:0-7862 GCA_036509605.1 Polyangiaceae bacterium
TTCACGACAATCTCGAAGGATACCACGCCCGCGCGGCGGGGTAACACTTCAGCGCGTCACGCTGCTTACTTATCTAACTTGTCTAGCTTATCTAGCCAAACGGCGCGCCGCTGAAGTAGGTAATTTAGCTACCTCGGGTACTTTCAGCTCTCGATTGCATTGTGCGCGTGTGCGCGCGCCGCCACTGGCAGTTACCGGCCGGCTTCATCGAGACGACGCATCCCCTCCAAAAGTAGGGCTTCTGGGCTGTCCTGGATGACTTGCTGGGGCGCGGTGAAGTTTGGATCCAGGGAAAATTCCCCCTCGACCAGACACAACATGGCGAAAAACGCCTCCTCACCGCGCAGGTTGGTCCACAACGCGTTGAAGATCGCGCCGCCGACAAAGTGGATTTCGCCGGAATTCGCACCAGAGCGGATTTTGAGCGAACCCGTTTTTCGTCCGTACCAGAGCACCTGCACCATCTCGGGCAGGCCCATCTCTTGTAGAGAGCCGGCGACGCCGCGCGCTGGTCCACCGCGAGTCGCCTCGCGCTCGATGATCTGCTTCAGCTTCGCGACCAAGAGATCCGACGAAACCGGCTTCGTTAAAAAGTCCGTCGCGCCGAGCTCGAAAGCGCGCTGCGCGTCTGTGCGTCCGCCCGCGCGACCGGTGACGATCACCCACGGCACCTTCTGGCCCCAGGGGTGCTTGCGAGCCTCGCCGAGCAGCGCAAAGCCGTCGTTCGGTTGCACGTCGAGCTCGCTGACGACGATTTCGATGTCGCCCTTTTCCAAGAACTTGAGCGCCTGGTCCGTGCTGCGCGCCTGCGAAACCTCGAAGCCTTGCTCCACCATGCGCAGCTCGAGCACGGTCGTTTCCTCGGGATCCGGATCGACGATCAGCGCGCGGTAGCGGTTGGCGAGCAGCCGCGCCTTGAGATCTTCACCTGTCACCGTGTGCTTGAACAGGTCGACCAAGTTCGGATCGAAGACCGTACCGCGGAAGCGCTCGAGCACTTCGCAGGCTTGCACCGGGCGCAGCGTCTTGCGAAACGGGTTGCGCGGATTTTGCGTGAGGTCCGCGTAGGTGTCCGCGATGGCGAGCAGGCGAGCGCCGAGCGCGATCTCCTTCTCAGAGGAACCATCGGGCAAGCCTTTGCCGTCATAGCGCTCGTACATTTGCTCGACCGCCGTCGCGACCTCGCGCGGGAGCTGCACGGCCTCCAGCAAGCGCAACGGCGACTTGTACTGTTTCTGAGCTTGCGCGCGGTGGCCCTCGTACTCGGCGACGTTGAGCGCAGTGAGGTGATACGCGCCCATCTTGCCCAGGTCGTGAATGTGCCCGGCCACGACCAGCGCCGAGCGCGTGGATTCGGGCAGCCCAATGCGCTCGCAGATTTTTTTGATCAGGCGAGCGACCTGCGCCGAGTGTCCACGCAAATCGGCGCGTGTGTTTTCGATCAGGGAAACGAGCACGTTGAGCGTCTCCATGTACGACTCGTCGTTGATCCCTTTGCCGCCACCACTGCTGCGCCCTGCGCTGAAATCCTGTGGCGACAGCACGCGCTCGCCACTCGAGGCCTCCTTGGCCACGGACAGCGTGAGGCTCTCCTCGCTGACCAAGTTGCGCTCGTACACGTTGAGCATCGTGGTGAACTGCTCGTGCGCGCTGCGGTCGAGCGTGGCGAAGGCGTGAATATCGCCGTTGAACGCCTTGTTGATGGCGGCGCGCACAGAGCGCGGGCGGCCGACGAACGCGCGCACCTCCTTCAGGTTCGAAGCGAGCTGGATATCGTGCAACGCGGGTGCGTTGTCCGGGTTCGGCGTGACGACGCTGAGCACGTTGCTCGTGGTGTCGTACAGCACGGGGAAGATCAGCTCGCGCTCGGCCAGCTTCTTCGGCACCTTGTCTAACGTCAGCCGGTCGATGTCTGCCTTGGCCAGCTTCTCGGTCGAGACGAAGCGCGTCTTGTGCAACGCCGCGAGGTACTTGAGAAGTACGACCTCCTCCAAGAACTTCAGATCGAGCAGCGCCTCTTCGACCCGCTCGCCGCTGCGCTGCATGTAATTGAGAGCGGCCTCCTGCTGTTCGGGCGCGAGGAGCCCATCGGCCACGAGGCGCTCGAGAAGCCGCGGACTGCCAACGTTGGACATCGTGAGACCTAGGACTATACCGGTTCGGGTTCCACTCTGGCGGGTTTCAGCCGATCCCTCCCGGCCCCAAGGCCGTTCCTCCCCTCGTAAACGTGCCCGTGCCCGTGCCCGACTCTCCCCCCTCTTTCTCAGTCTTTCTCAGTCTTTCTGGGTCGCCTCCGAGCCGCCCGGATGCGCCAGTGCGTTCCGGCGTTGGGCCACTGAGCAGGTTTTTCGGGCACGGACACGGGCACGGGCACGTTTACGGGGGGAATGTTTGGGCGGGCAGTGGCGCGTGCTTGACGCAAGACGAGCCGAACGCTAGTAGACCGACCCCTTTCCCCGCGGCCCCGGCCGCTTTGAGGATTCGTCAAGATGTCGAGTTACGTGGCAAAAACCGCCGAAGCGATCGCTACCCGCAAATGGTGGGTTGTGGATGCGACCAATCAACCGCTCGGGCGCCTGGCGTCCCGCGTTGCTTCCGTTCTGCGCGGTAAGCACAAGCCGACGTACACGCCCCACGTCGACACCGGCGACTTCGTTGTCGTGATCAACGCCGACAAAGTGCGTGTCACCGGCACCAAGGCGAAGAACAAGTTTTACCACACGCACAGCGGTTACCCGGGCGCCATCCGTTCGGAGAGCTTCGAGAAGGCCATCGTGCGTCACCCGGATCTGCCGGTCACCGAAGCCGTGAAGGGCATGCTCCCGAAGAACGTGCTCGGCCGCGAGATGCTCGCAAAGCTGAAGGTGTACGGCACTGCCGAGCACCCCCACAAGGCGCAGCAACCCGCCGTTCTGCCGCTCTGATCCCAGATTTTCCCAGGAATACTTAGATAATGTCCGAAGCTCAGACGTACGCCACTGGTAAGCGCAAGACCGCCGTTGCTCGTGTTTGGATCAGCGCAGGTTCTGGTCAGATCACCGTCAACGGCAAAGGCATTGACGACTACTTCGAGCGCGAGACCGGCCGCATGATCGCGCGCCAGGCGCTCGAGCTGCTCGAGCTCGTCGACAAGTACGACGTCAAAGCCACCGTGGCCGGCGGCGGACACAGCGCGCAAGCGGACGCCATGCGTCACGGCATTGCCCGCGCGCTGACCACCGAAGATCCAGAGCGTCGCCGTCCCCTCAAGAAGGCCGGCTTCCTCACCCGCGACGACCGTAAGGTCGAGCGTAAGAAGTACGGTCAAGCAGGCGCCCGCAAGCGCTTCCAGTACTCAAAGCGGTGAGCTGAGGTTAAGTCGGGCGGAAGCGCCGTCCCGGCTGCGGTATTTCTGGCCTAGTGGTGCTCTTGCCCGCTTGGCCCCTCTGCCTCTGCTGTAAGATCGCATGCGCCTGTTCGGTCAGACTCTCGGGGGTTTTGTCCTCTAGCGAAAACTGAGATCAGCCCGCCGAGCCTGCCGCGTAGTATTATTTCCGGGCAGGCTGCGCATGGCGCTTGGCGTTGGGGGAGAGCGCGCGAGGAGGCGTCAGCATTGCGGCTTGAGCGGCTTGAAAGGTGAGCCCATCGTGACAAGCTGCGAGGTTCTCCGAGATGCCTGACTTCAAGCTGCGCAGTGAATTCGAGCCGAAGGGCGATCAGCCGGCGGCAATAGAGTCTCTGCTGAGCTCGTTCGCGGCGGGTATCAAGCAACAGACGCTGCTGGGCATCACCGGCAGCGGCAAGACGTTCACGATCGCGAACGTGATCCAGCGGCTGCAGAAGCCGACCCTGATCATCGCTCCGAACAAGACGCTGGCCGCTCAGCTGTACGCGGAAATGCGCGACCTGTTCCCGGAGAACGCAGTCGCCTTCTTCGTCAGCTACTACGACTATTACCAGCCCGAAGCGTACATCCCGACCACGGATACCTTCATCGAGAAGGACGCGATCATCAACGACACGATCGACCGCATGCGTCACACGGCGACGCATGCGCTGCTGTCGCGTTCGGACGTGATCATCGTGGCCAGCGTGAGCTGCATCTACGGTATCGGCTCGGCCGAAACGTACTCAGGTCTGGCAATCGAGCTCGTCAAAGGCGAAGAGACACGCCGGGACGAGCTCTTGCGCCGCTTGGTCGACATCCAATACGAGCGCAACGACATCGATTTTCACCGCGGTACGTTTCGCGTGCGTGGCGACGTAGTCGAGATTTTCCCAGCCTATGAAGAAGCAACGGCGATCCGCGTCGAGTTCTTCGGCGACGAGATCGACGGCATCAGCGAGGTCGACCCGCTGCGCGGCAAAGTGCTTGGCTCGCTCGATCGCTACTCGATCTTCCCGAGCTCCCACTACGTCACTCCCCGCCAACAGCTGAACCGCGCGATCGAGGGAATTCGCGAGGAACTGCGAGACCGCCTCGACTATTTCGACAAAGCGGGCCGCTTCCTGGAGAAGCAGCGCGTCGGCCAGCGCACCTCGTACGATCTCGAGATGATGGAGCAGATGGGCTTCGTGCAGGGCATCGAGAACTACTCGCGCCATCTGTCGCAGCGCAAAGCGGGTGATCCGGCACCGACGCTAATCGACTACTTCCCGGAAGATTTCCTGCTCGTGATCGACGAGTCGCACCAAACCGTGCCGCAGATCGGCGCAATGTACCGCGGCGACCGCTCGCGCAAAGAGACGCTTGTGGAGTACGGCTTTCGCTTGCCCAGCGCGCTCGACAACCGCCCGCTGAAGTTCGAAGAGTTCGAGAAGCACATGCGCCAGACGATCTTCGTCTCGGCAACGCCCGGTGACTTCGAGCTCGAGCGTTCACAGGGCGTGGTCGTCCAGCAAGTGATTCGCCCGACCGGCCTCATCGATCCCGAGATCATCGTGCGCCCTGTCACCGGCCAGGTCGACGATTTGCTCGGTGAAATTCGGATCCGCGTCGGCCTCGGCGAGCGCGTGCTGGTCACCACGCTGACCAAACGTATGGCTGAGGATCTGACCGAGTATTACGCCGAGCTCGGCGTCCGCGTGCGCTACCTGCACTCGGACATCGACACAATGGTACGCATTGAAATTCTGCGCGATTTGCGCGCCGGGGAGTTCGACGTCTTGGTCGGCATCAACCTGCTTCGCGAGGGCTTGGACCTGCCGGAGGTGAGCCTCGTGGCCATCCTCGACGCGGACAAAGAGGGATTTTTGCGCAGCTCGCGCTCGCTGATTCAGACCATCGGTCGTGCCGCGCGTAACTCGCGCGGCCAAGTCATGATGTACGCAGACCGCGAGACCGACGCGATGAAGTTCGCCATCAGCGAAACCTACCGGCGGCGCGCGATCCAAGTCGCCTACAACACCGAGCACGGCATCACGCCAGCCACCATCAAGCGCGCCATCTTCGACATGAACCCTGCCAGCGGGACGACCGACTACTACGCAGTGCCGAAGAGCGGGTCGCGCGAGAAGGGCGAAGGCAGCGCAGCCAAAGAGCCAAGCGAGTTCGAGGTGCTGGAGCGCATCGAAGCCGTGCGGCAAGAGATGTTTGCCGCCGCCGAAAGCCTCCAGTTCGAGACCGCCGCGCGCCTGCGTGACGAGCTGAAGCGCCTGCAAGGCCTGGCCGGCGACGCGATTCCCGCCTCCACGCGAGGCGGAGCGCCGCGCTCAGACCGCCGCCCCGAGCGTCGCTCGGAGCGCCCGTCCGCGCGCCCCAAAGCCCGGACCGCGCAGCAACCGCGCAAGCGCAAGTAACGGGGGTTAGCTCAGTTTGGGGCCGGGGCCCTCGCTGGAATCCCCCGGCTACCGAGGCAGCTCTTGCAGGCGCCCGCCGCAACGACTACCGAGACGACCCCGATGCACCAGTTTAGACGGTTCATGTCCGTCGTCAGTGTTCGCCCGGAGTCGCAGCTATGGGCCAGATCGCTAACGACAAACGCCGTTGATATCTTTTACTAAAGCGGGCTCGCGGCGCGCCACAGTGTCGAATTCAACGCGCTTTTGCCGCGCTTTCTCCAAATCCCCATGATCTAGGGCGTCGGCGACTTCCTCTAGCGTGCGTGCGGCGCTATCGGCAATATCTTCATAGCGTTGCACGCGCGGGCCGAGCTCCTCGCCTTGAATGTGGAGGCCGGCCAAGGTTTTCGAAAGCCCCGCATAGTGCTGCGCGGTGCGCCGGCTTTGCTCGGCGAGCTGCTTTGGATCGCTGGACGTGCCCGCGTCGGCCGCGTCCGACTCCGCGAGCCAAGCGTTGACCGTCTTCACGAAGGTCCCGCACTCGCGCGCCTGCTGGAATTTCCCGCAGCCCGCGCACAGGAGACCGACGGCACAGAACGCCGTGCAGACTCTCAAACGGGATCGCCTCGGCGCTTCAACGCTTCGACAATCGCGCGTACGTCTTGGCAGCGTTCGCGCGGGATGACCAAGAGCGCGTCGTCCGTGTCGACGACGCACAGATCGTGCACACCGACCAAGGCGATCACGCGTTTGCCGCCGGGCACGGTGCGCAGATTCTCAATCAGGTTATTCTGCGCGTCGACGAGCACGGCCGCGTCGTGCGCGACGTTGCCGTCGGCGTCCTTCTTGCCAAGCTCCCAAACCGTGTGCCAGCTACCAAGATCACTCCAGCCGACGTCAGCGGGGATCACGGCGAGCTCAGACACTTTTTCCATAATGCCGTAGTCGATGCTGACCGACTCCAAGGCTTCGAACACCTTCACCGTTTCAGCGCGCTCGGCCTCAGCGCCAAGCTTCGCCGCTTTCTCGATGCGCTCGATGCCCTCAGCCAACTTCGGCATGTGTTTGCTTATCGCGTCGAGCATGCTCTGCGCGCGAAAGAAGAACATGCCCGCGTTCCATAGATACTTCCCGCTGGCCAGATAGCCCTCGGCGACCTCGCGCGTGGGCTTTTCGACGAAACCCGCGACGCGACTCACCCCTGGGCTGAGCTCGCTGCCGACCTCGATGTAGCCGTAGCCGGTTTCGGGGCGGTTCGGCTTGATGCCCATGGTGACGATGGTGCCGCTCTCCGCCACCTTGAACGCTTGGGTGACCGCCGCGCGAAAGCCGGGCTCGTCATCCATCAGCTGATCGCTGGGCAGCGCCGCGATCAGCGCTTCGGGATCGCGGCGGCGGATGATCGCGCTCGCCCAGCCGATGCAGGCCGCGGTGTTACGCGCAACGGGCTCTGCCAAGAACGCGCTCTCCGGGAACCAGGGCAGCGCTTCGCGCGTGACGCCGACCAGCGACGTCCCGGTGGCAATGAACGCGCGATCCGCCGGGCACAGCGCTTCGATGCGCCGCGCGGTGCGGGCAATCAACGGATCCTTCACCCCCGGGCCAATCGCGAGCACTTGCTTCGGCCGGGTGGTTCGAGATGCCGGCCAGAAACGGGTACCGCTGCCGCCAGCGAGGATGAGGGCGAATGCTTGAGACATGCTTTACGTCTTCTTAGGCAGATTGTTGAGGGCCTTCTCGAGCGCGTCGAGGGCGGCATTGTAGTCCTTTTCGAGCTTACTACTACGCGCATCCATTTCTTCAACGGCACGCTTCGCTTGGTCGACTTCAGAGTCGAGGGCCCCGCTAGCCGCCTTGGCCGCGCTGGAGCGAGTTTGAGCGGTGGCTTTCGCGGACTTCGATGCGGCCCCGTTCGCGAGCACCGCCTGGGCGTCTTGGTCGCTCCGCGCGAGCGTCTTCTTGACGTCAGAGGCTTCGTCGACTTGGCGCGCCAGCTCCCGCTTGATCTGCTTCACGCGAATGTGAACCAGGTAGCTGGCGAGCGCGATGTCGTCC
Organism: Polyangiaceae bacterium; assembly: GCA_036509605.1. Classification (GTDB taxonomy): domain Bacteria; phylum Myxococcota_A; class Polyangia; order Polyangiales; family Polyangiaceae; genus PMG-095. The sequence continues at coordinate 7,816 of DATCFJ010000363.1, forward strand.
GCTTGTTTCTGTAGCTTTTCGAGGTTCGGCTTGCCCAGCGCGTCTTG
>DATCFJ010000364.1:0-2640 GCA_036509605.1 Polyangiaceae bacterium
TGCGGCACTGTCCGAGTCTTTGCTCGAGTCGCAGCTGTTCGGGCACGAGCGCGGCGCGTTTACCGGCGCCAACCAAACCAAGCCCGGCCTGCTGGAATCGACCGACCAAGGTACGGTCTTTTTGGACGAGATCGGCGAGATGCCGCTGTCCATTCAAGCCAAGCTGCTGCGCGTGCTCGAGGAGCGCTCCGTCCTACGCGTCGGCGCGACCAAGCCTCGGCCGATCGACGTACGCTTCGTCTGGGCTACCAATCGCGATCTGCGCGTCGAGGTGCAGGCGGGGCGCTTTCGCAACGATCTCTACTATCGCATCGCCGGAGTCGAGTTCAGCATTCCGCCGTTGCGGCGCCGACCGCTCGAGATCGAGCCATTGGCGCGCCTGTTCCTGCGCCGCTTCTGTGAACGCTCGGGTCTGCCAATGCCGGAACTGACGCAAGAAGCGCTGCAGGCGCTGCACGCCTACTCTTGGCCGGGCAATGTGCGCGAACTCAAGAACATCATGGAGCGCGCTCCGTTCTTGTGCGAAAACGGCGTGATCACTGGTGCGCAGGTCCCGCAGCGGCCGCTCAACGAGCTAGCCGTCGACGAGTTTACGCCGGAGGAACAGGACCGAACACAGGTGTTCGCCCCGCTTCGTGCGCCCAAATTCGACGACGACCGCGCGCTAGCCGAACCGCCGAGCGGGTCTTCGCCACGCATCGAGCCGGGACTGCCCGGTATCGATTCGGAACAAGAACGTCGACGCGTGTTGCGTGCGCTCGAGCAATGTGGCGGAAATCAGACCCGAGCGGCCAAGGTGCTCGGCATGTCACGCCGGACTTTGATCAATCGCGTCGAACGATTGAATTTGCCGCGGCCGAAGAAGACCTGATCGGACGGATGAAAAGCCCGCGCTTGCTCGGTTAGCGGTTGAGGCCGAGTCGTGCGCGCGCTTCCGCGCGACGTCACGTCCACGCCAGCGGTACCAAACGCGCAAGCCGTCTCACTTTTGGGCGGGATTGTCATTGTCACGCCGCTTGTCAGCGGCCCGCGGCTTGGCGGACGCTAGGCCCGCGGTTCGTCTTCATTACCCATCTGTTACCCATTTCGCTCGCCCGTGGCGTCCGCTCACGTCCAATTTCGTTACCCACGGGCTGGAACAAGCTCCGTAAATCCGGCCGAAAACAGGGCGCTTTGCATGCGGTTGCTCCGTTCTGTTAGAAAGCGGGGCCGTCTGTTGGCACGGACTGCCGGCGGACGAGCTCTTCAAGGGAGACATCGAGAAATGGCTGGAACAAAGCTTGTGCTGTGTGGCTTGGTGGCGCTGAGCGCGCTGTCGGCTTGCGGTGGTGACGACAAGACGTCCAACGTGGGACAGCCCGCGGCGACGCAGTGCGCGCCCGGTCAATACTTCGACGGGCGGATCTGCCAGTCGCAAACCGGTGCCCCTGCGACGGCGACACCTGTAGCAGGCACGCCCGGCGCCGCGCCCGCGGCTGCACCGGGTGCTGCGCCGGCAGGCATCCCGGGTCTGCCAGTGGCAACTGCCTCCGCAGGTCCAACGGCCACACCGCTCGACCCCGCGACCGCGCAGGTCGTAACGTCGCTGATCGCTCCGCTGGCTGCTTCAGCTGCCGCTCCGGGCGCCAAGGCTGTCGGGGCTGCCATCGCCGGGAACTTCACGCAAGGTCAGTCGCTCGACCAGACCGTGCAGATGAACCCCGGCAAGTGTTACACGATCGTCGGCGTCGGCGTGCCAACGATCCAGAACCTCGACATCCAGCTCGTGCCTTCAATCGCCATACCGGGCTTGCCGGCTGCGGTCGTCGCCGCTGATTCGACCGTTGGCTCCAATGCCATCGTCGGTCAGCAGCCCAATTGCTACAAATGGGCACTGCCCATGGGTGGCACGATGAAAGTCGTCATGACCGTGTCCCAAGGACAAGGCATGGCAGCCGCCCAAGTTTTCGAGAAGTGAACAGACCGCGCGCGGAGCCAATCTCGGCTCCGCGCGTCTCACTTCTCCCTAAGCGCGCCAGCGCGAAGCGTGCGGCGCTTTGCGCGCACCGGGAGCATGTTTGTTGATGGTCACGAGGCGGGGCTGGTGGCGTCGGAGCCTTCGGCGTCGGGGTTAGGTTGCTTGCAGACGGCTGACGCGTCATGCGTCGGACGCGTTGGGTTGAGACGGCCGTCCGCCTGGTTCCGCCAGCTCTTGTGGGTCAATTCCTTGTTAGTGGATCGTGATCTGACGCGCTTCGCGATCCTTGACGAAGGGATCCTGCCGAAGTCAGGAAGCTCGACGTATTTCCGGGCATGCGGCTGGGCTGCTTGGGCGCGCGCGCCGGCGCGAAGCGTGCGGCGCTCCGCGCGCACCGACAGGCAGAGAGGCAGAGACGAGCATTCGGCTGAACTGCTTGGGCTCGCGCTGCGGCGCGAAGCGTGCGGGAGACAGTTCAGCGGCCCGCCCCGGTGCGCGCGCAGCGCCGCACGCCTCGCGCCCCAGCGCGCGGAGGACCGTCCAGGCGCATGCCCGGAACCAAAACGAGCGAAAAGTCTTGGAAGACTCCCCCGTCGGGGATCACGAAGCGCGTCAGATCGCGATCTGCCAATGAGATGGAGGCCTACGAACGCGCTTCGCGATACCCGAAGGGGTAGAGCCGG
>DATCFJ010000365.1:0-2176 GCA_036509605.1 Polyangiaceae bacterium
TAGGCACGACGCGGTCCCCAACGCTCGCGCGCGCCTCAAGCCATGATTTCGGGCAATGCGCCCGCGCTCACGAAGGCAAAGACGCCACCCTGTTCGAGAGGTGACCAATCTTGAGGGAGTTCGGACATGGCTTTCGGTCTCGGCGTGACCGACGATGGGGCTTGCCGGGTGGCGACCGAGATTGCGCCAGGTTGTCGATCACCTCAGGAGCGAGGCGGTTTTGGCGGGCGTCGCGGGATGAACGCTGCGGCGCGCGTCTTGCTCTGAATGGAGCAACCAAGGAGCCCTTCATGGCAACCGCCGCCGGGGCTGCCCGCAATCCCGATGCTGCCACCACTGCCTCCGTGCCCTGCGCCGCCTCCGCCCGCGTTCGTGCCGCCGGCTCCGGCGTGATTCCCATTCGATCCCCCCGCCCCCGCGCCGCTCGCGCTGATGCCACCGGCCGCGCCGGTTGCACTGCCCGCGGCCCCGTCTCCACCCTGCCCTGGCCCTGCGGGACTACCCGCGCTACCCAGGCACGGTGCACGCATTTCTCACCGCCGGCACGCGCGACTCGGACTCGAACGAGCCCGGCAGAGTGTCCCAAGGGTTGGGCAGCGTGTCGTCCGTGATGTACACGCAAGCGACCGAGCTGGATGCGCCCCTTAGTGGCCCGGGCGCGCGAAAAGTGGTCCGGCGAGCAACCGGGAAGCGCTATCGGCCGACAAGCGCGCAGGAGCGTAAATCATGCCTGATCCAATCTCGAGCTCGACCGTCTCCGGTGACCTAGCCTGCCTCGACCCGTCCCCGGAGCCCAACGCCTGCGTCCCGCCTGCCCCCGCGCCGACCGTGTGCGCCGCGCCGACCCCGCCCAGCGAGCAAGAAGCCAACGCCGCCGCTGAGCTGGCAACCGCTTACTTGCGCACCGACGGCGACGGCGCTCCCGAACACTGTTTCAAAGGCTCTCTCGGCCCTTACACCATCGGCTTTTGCACGGAGCTCTGAGCGATGACCAGCACCTGGAGCGTTACAAGCCGCGTGAAGCGCAGAACGAGCGCTCGGCAAGCGCTGCACTCATGGCCGTACTGGGCCTTGAGTCGCTACTTCGTGCTCGCCCCGGGCGCGTTGCTGGCCCGAATGGGCTACCTGACGGCGCGCGCGCAGGGCATCACCGCGCTCGGCCCGTACGTGTTCCCGGCTCTGTTGGTCGTCTTCATCGCGCTCGTCTTCCGCGTGTCGACGCCGCGCGTGTACGCGACCCACGCCGGCATGGAAGTGCGTCACGGCTTCTTCAAATGCCGGCTCATCCCTTGGAGCCGCGTCCGCGCCGTCGCCGAGCTACCGTGGCTGCGCTCCAGCCCACCCTGGCAACCCAAGATGTGGCAGGTCGACTTCGAGCACGCGCCGACGATAAGCTTCATCGGCAAGCGTAAAGTGCCGAAACTCGTAGCTAGGTTCCAGAACGCAGCGCGCGCATTGCATCCGTCCAGCGAACCAGCTCATCCAGCATCGTGACGGCGGACTTCTCGAGGGCCTCCGAGCCCTTGAACACGTGGTTCTCCATCAGCTGTGAGAAGAAGCTGATGTTGACTGCTTCGGGCAGGGTCACCACTTTGAGACCAGCTAGCGTTAGCTTGAGCGCTTGTACGGCGCGGATGCCGGCGGAAATGCCGCCGTAGCTGACGAAGCCCGCGGGCTTGTAGGTCCATTCGTGAAACAAATAGTCGACGGCGTTGAGAAGCGCCGGAGGCGGGCTGTGGTTGTATTCCGGCGTGACGAACACGAAGGCGTCCGAGCCCTCCACGATCGAGCTCCAAGCCTTCGTGTGCTCGTGCTCGTATTGTGAAAAGCGCGGGTGCTTGGGCTCATCGAACAACGGCAGGCCCTGCTCTTTGAGGTCCACCAGCTGCACGTCGAACTTGCCGTGAGCCTTGGCGCGCTCAAAAAACCATTGCCCGATCGGCAAACCGACGCGCCCGGGCCGCGTGCTGCCGACGATGACGCTGAGTTTGCTCATGTCCGCTTCCTACCACTTGACACGCCAAGCGGAGGGACCATTTTGGCGCCGTAACCCGGGAAGAACCATGAGCGAAGCCACGACCCACTCCTTCAAAGCCGAAGTCAGCCAAGTCCTGCATTTGGTCGTCAACTCTCTGTACAGCCACAAAGAGGTGTTCCTGCGCGAGCTGGTCTCGAA
>DATCFJ010000366.1:0-3655 GCA_036509605.1 Polyangiaceae bacterium
CTGCCCGCGCATCGAGTACCCCAATCCGGAGAGCGACGCCTTATTGTCGCGCGGACTTTGGTACTTGGCTGCGTTTTCGATCAGCAGCGAGCTCGGGCAACGCGCAGGGCGACGGCACGCCCTGCTCAGACCTTGGAAGACCCGCGAGCCGAGCCCGGACTTGCGGGCGCTGTGTGCGGTCATTGCCAACGATTTGCCGACCAACGTTCGCGACCGCACCTGGGTGTTGCGGGCATTTTCCCTGATCTCGAGGTTGCGCTCGGAGATCGGCGCGCTCGGCAGCGTCGAGACGCCAGAGCTGCTCGAACGACCCTCGGTGATCTTGGATGAGGTCATGCACGGCGTGCTCAGCTGGGGCACGGTCGCCGGCATCGCCGACAGCGAGCTCGGGCTGGCCGCACTGCAAGCGCTAGCGACGGAACGCGCCGTGCCATTCTCCAGCGTAGCGAGCGCGATCTGGGAAGCGTGGGATGACGCGCAGCGGCCCAGCAACGGGGCCGCGTTCTTGGCCACGGATTGTCCGCACTCGAGCTGGTTCTGGCCACACATTCCGGCCGATCTTTTGGAAGCACTGCTGTGCGACGCGCGCGCCGAAAACATCCCCTACGAGAGCTTTGGCGAAGCTCAGTGGCAGGCTTTCGTCGCCGCGCTCGACACGGCGCCGGCGCGCGCCGAAGACGCGCACGCCTTTCTGCTCGCACCGGAGTTCGTCTTGGAAGAAGCGTTGGCGCGCGGAATCGAGAGCCCGGCTTTGTTTGCCAGCGTTTGGCAGCGCGTTCCCGAGCGCGCGTCGAACGAGATCTTGCGCATTCTGGATGCGCCCAGCAAGGACGATCTGACTCGCTTGACTGGCCTATTGCAAGCAGCGCCGGGCGCACAATTTTCACGCCTCGCGCTGCTCTTAGATCGCCGTGATTTGCAGAACCTCGAACGCGAAAAGCTAGCGACGATTCGGCGCTTTCTGCACGAATACGTGCGCTCGCGTAAGGCCGGGTACGCCGAAGCCTACGCGCGCTTGTCGGACATCGAGCGGCAGCTGGCGCACGCGCATTGAAGGGGCGCAGGCTTGACAGCTCGCGCTACTTTGCCGGACGCTCCGGCGATGCGGGTCGTTTGCGTCGATGGCGGTTTCGGCTTCGAGAAGCTCTCGCTCGAACAGCGCCCAGAGCCGAGCTGCGGGCCCCGTCAAGTCTTGATCCGCGTGCAAGCCGTGTCGCTCAATGCACGTGACGTGATGATGGTGCGCGGCGAGTACAACCCGCGTCAGCGTTTGCCACTCGTGGTTTGCTCGGATGCCGTGGGCCAGGTCGTTCTGTGCGGCGCAGAAGTGACGGAGTGGGCGCCAGGAGATCGCGTGTGCCCGATATTTGCCGGGGGCTGGCAAGCAGGCGCGCTCACGCGAGAGGCACAACAGAGCTCGCTCGGCGGCCCCCTTGACGGCACGTTGCGCGAATTCATGGTCGTCGACGCAGCCGCAGCGGTGGCCGCGCCTGCGCACTTATCGGCAGTAGAAGCCGCGTGTTTGCCCTGCGCCGGAGTGACAGCGTTTCGCGCGCTCGTTGAGCTCGGTCAGTTGCGCGCTGGGCAAACACTGGTCTGCCAAGGCACGGGCGGAGTGTCACTGTTCGGGTTACAGATCGCCAAAACGCTCGCTGCGCGTGTCATCATCACCAGCCGCAGCGCCGCCAAGCTCGAACGCGCGATGGCGCTAGGCGCAGACCACGGCATCGACACTTCGCAATCGCCCGAGTGGGCAAAGCGCGTGCGCGCCTTGACGAACGCGGAAGGGGCCGAGCACGTGCTAGAAGTGGGCGGCGCGAACACTCTCGCGGAGAGCGTCCGCGCGCTGTGCATTGGCGGGACACTGAGCGTGATCGGCGTGCTGTCCGGCGCGCTGACAGAGCTGGATTTACGCCCAATCCTGATGCGGGACATTCGCCTGCAGGGCGTGTTCGTGGGCAGCCGCGCATCTTTCCTAGGCTTCCTCGAGCTCGTCAATCGGCACTCACTGAAGCCGCAGGTCGACCGTGTGTTTCAGCTGGCGGATGCGCGCTCGGCGTTCGAGTACGCGGCGAGCGGTCGACAATTCGGCAAAGTCGTTATCTCGCTCGAGGATTGAGCCGAGCTACGGCTTGGCGCAATGAGGGTCTAGGTCATCCAAAGCCATCTCAGTCAGCGCCCAGCAGACGACTTGGACACGACGCTCGCGGCATGCGAGTCTCTTTGGGCGGGCAACACGAGCTAAGTGCGTGGCCTCGCAGCGCGTGTTTGGACGCGCTGCGAGGTGCGTGGCTTGCGCCAGCGGGCGCCCACCCTTTCAGAAGGCGGCTTTGACGGCGGTGCCGGCGGCATTCGTGGTGCCGCTGTAGCTGGTGATCAATTGCGGGAAGCCGCAGGTCTGGGCGGGATCCTTGACGCCGCGGTCGACGTACCAGGCCCAGCCCGTCCAGCCGATGCTCTTGGTTTTGAAGTAGTTCAGCATGGTGGTGTAGATAGAGCCATCGCAACTGAGGCTACCGCCGGGCGTGGTGTTCGCTTGCCCGAACTCGGTCGCGATGATCGGGTACGTAGCGGCCAGGTTGCCGAACGCGCCGTCCCATGCGCTCGCGCTATTGCCCTTGAAGCTGTACGGGTGCGTGACATAGGCGATGTTCGTGCCGCTGAGCGCCTGCGCGGGCAGCACCTGCGACAAGTTGTACGACCAGTCCAGACCGCCGAGCAGCACCAGGTTTTGCGCCCCTGCGGTGGTGCGCACGGCGTCGTACATGGCTTGCATGCCCGACTTCCAGTCAGTGGCGGAAACGTCGTGCGGCTCGTTGAATAGCTCGAACATCACGCGGCCGTCGTTTTTGTACTTACCGGCGACCGACGACCAGAACTGAGGCGAAGTGCTGTCCGACATGTTGGTTTGCCCTGCGGTGGTGAGCCAGTGCAAATCCAGGATCACGTCCATGCCCAGTGAGAGCGTCCATTTCACGGCGCGATCGACGTACGCTTGGTACAGCGCGCCTTTCATGGGATCGAGCCAGAACTGCTGGTTCAGGCTGTAGCGAACGACGTTGGCCTTCAAGGCCGCGATGCGAGCCAAGTCTTCGTAGGTGATGTTCCAACCAGCGCGGTCCCATTCGAACGAGGGGCGGGCGACACCGTGGAAGATCTTCTGCTGACCGGTCTTGCAATCCATGATCTTGTTGCCGGTCACGTAGTAGCCACCGGGTGCTGCGCTGCCCGAGGTGCACGCTTTGGGCGTCGCTGAGGCAGATGGCGCTGCATCCTTCAAGAAGTGCACGTCGTCGATCCAGCACGTGAACGGGTTTGCCACGCGCGCCGAGCCATCACGGGTGTACTGCGTGTTGACCTGCATCTGGAACGCGGTCAGCTGGTCGGATTTGAGGCCGTTCGTGATTGTGCCGCCATCCCAATCTTGCAGCGTTTCGCTGAAGTAGACCTTTTGGTAGGTCCAGTCGGTCATGTGCGTGGTGTTCTTCTGACCGTACTGATTGCAGATGGTGCCAGTGCCCGTATACGAACAAACCGGATTCAAGACGTCCGCGTCGTTCGGCACGTCGACCGTCTTGATGTAGAAAAAGTCCGTTTCGGCCTGACACTTCACGAAGTAGCCGATGCCGGTGTAGCCCGCCGCCTTGGCGTCGAA
>DATCFJ010000367.1:0-3640 GCA_036509605.1 Polyangiaceae bacterium
GGCTGGCGCGGACGGCGGAGAAGGCGGTGGCGGGCCTGCGAGCTCGCAAGGAGGCGATTCAGGGGACTCTTCCGGCAATGCCGGGAACGGCGGCACCAGCAGCGGCGGCATGAGTCATACCAGCGGCCACGGCGGCACCGGAGGTCACAGCGCTGGCGCTGGCAACAGTACCGGAGGTCAGACGGTCGCCAAGTGCGGAGACAAAGTCACGACTCCGCCTGAGTTCTGCGATGACGGGACGAATACGGATTTGTCTTACGGGTGCTACGCGTGCACCACTTTGCCCGAAGGCAGAGCGCCGCAGGGCGCCATACGGTGCGATGCGTGTTTGGCGGGCAAGCCGACCAGCTGTGAGCTGTGTAAGGACTACAGAGCTTGCTATGCTTGCATGCGTCGACAAGCGAGTGATTCGTTTGGTGACGATTGCAATAACGGAGGCGACGATGACATCCCGGATGATCCTAGTACGCACAAGGCGCTCTCCGATCGCTGCTTTAACCCCTCGGATCCCTGGGGCTCGCAGCAGATCGGAGGTCCCGCGGGGAGCGAAACTCGAGGTGCAGTTTGTCAAACGCTGATGGCTTGCGTCCTTCGCACCGGCTGTGCCAACAACGCTCATTTTAGTCAGGCGATCTTTAACAACTGCTATTGCGGTACTGGCTGTAACGTTCCGGGAGGCGCCTTCAAACCTCCAAACGGACCGTGCGTCAACGAGGTTTGGGACGCCGCGGCTCCTCCGGCGGGTACAACCGCGCAGGACGAAGTCGGGCCGCTTGGGGTGCTCGTGGGAGATATCGACTCAGCGGTCGGCTTGGTTCAGCAGCTTGTGCGTTGCGCGGCGAGTCCGGTCGACTGCCGCGACTCTTGCTTCCCGAATTCGAACAGCACCGGCGGCGCTGGCGGAACCGCGGGCACGGCCGGCGTCGGCGGCAGCTCAGGACACGGCGGCGCGTAGTCCTGGTCCGCTTCAGGTGCGCGTCGCTTGGACGCGAGTGCCGCGCGCTACGGTGGCATCAGCTCGAGCAAGACGGTGAGCGCGTCGAGCGGCGACTCGACACGGCCGTGCTTGTTCGCGGAGGGCGGAAACTTCGCAGTCGTCGAGAACCGGTCACGGCGCGATTGCTGGGGCTTAACGGTCATCAGCCCGCCACCGTGCGTGAGCGTCTCTTGGAGGCGATCATCAGCGCGATTGCCGCGGCCATGGCCGTACACGAGCCGAGCACGAGCGAGGCCCAGTGGCGCGCGACGCGGCGGGGTAGGAGAAGCTCGGCGGAGGTCGCTTGTTCCATGGTTTGGATGCCGTCGGGCGTCATCGCGGATTTCTTGGCTTCGGCCACTAAACGCTGCGCTTCGTCGATGTCACCGCGGCGGAGGGCACGAGCCCACGCGAGCGAAAGTGTCTTCGGATCTTTGGGAGCGAGCTTGGTGAGGACTTGCACGCAGTTGTCGAGACGCTTGAAGTCGTCCGTGCGTGTCGCCAAGTCGCAGTCCACTTGCGCGGAGGCGACCGCGTTGCCCTCGGTCTTCAAGTGCTCGCTGATGCCCTGTAGGTCAGCGATTTGCTCTTTAGTGATGGCGGTCGGCTCGCTGAAGACCAAGTCCGCGTAGCGCACGTAGTCGCTCACCAAGACGCCTTGCACACCCAGCGCTCCGCGACAGAAGGCAAGCGCGCGCTCGATGTTGCCGCTCTTCTCGCTGTACAGGCACGCTTTGCGATAGCCCACGGCGACGCCCGGGTCGGCCTTGACGGTCGCCTCGTAGAGTTTGGACGCGGCAGCAAAGTCTTCACGTTTGACGGCCATGCCCGCGAGATCGGCTAGATCCATGATGAAATAGCCGTACTCGAGGGGGTTGGAGTCGCGCTGTTCTGGGCTGGGCACGCTCGAGACGGGATCGGCTTGATTCACGGGCCACTTGCTCAGGCCGTGATAGCTGGGGGGCGCGGGCACTTGGTCGTCGGCGCGCGAAAGCGACGGCGCGAGCAGGATGCCGAGCAAAGCGGTGACTCGCGTGACGCGGTTCAACGTGGCGCGTAGGGAAGCCCTGCGACGAGTCGAGGCGAGAAAATGTCCGAGCGTAAAAATGGAAAACATGGCTAGCAACCCCCAAGTAGCTTTGGCGAGCATCGGCATCTGCCAAACACGCATGCGCGCGGCGCGTTCGGTCTCGTAGTGGTTGGGCGCCAAGCGCGCCAGATCCCGTCGACACGCCGTGAGTCGGCTGTAGTCGCCCAATCGATAGGCTATGTCGCAGCTCGCGGCATAGCCCCACGGCAGGTTGGGGGCCGTGCTCGTGGCTTGGTCAGCGTAGAAGAGCGCGAGCGCTAAGTCATCGAGCGTCAGAGTCTGCGCCGACATGAGGGCGGACACGCTGGCGCGCATCGCGAGCGCGGGGCCGAAGCGCGTCAGCTTGATGGCCTCGCCACAGGCGTCGAGCGCCGCCTGTCGCTGACCGAGCAGGTCGAGGGTTTGACAGCGACGGCGACTCAACAACTGGCTGATGGGCAGCAGCTGTTTTGCTGCGTCGAAGTCGGCGAGAGCGCCTTTGAAATCGCCAAGCGCCAGTGCTTCCTCGCCCTTGGTGATGAGTGGCACGGCGGTAGGGGTTTGAGTCTGCATGCGCTCAAGCTCCATGTTGTCGGTGGCACCGCGCAGCGGCGAGCGCTGCGCCTGGACCTGACGAACGCCGAGCAAGAAGACGCAAGCGACGGCCAGGCCGACACAGAGGGAGCGGATGGCGGCGCGCATGACGCACGGGCGTAGCTCGAGTCTGTGACTTCAGTGTGGCGATCCGCCGGCTACTTGGGAACACCTGAAAACGGCGCGCGACCTCCTGGAAATAAAAAGAAAACGGGCGCTGACCGTTCGGTCAGCACCCGTTGCCTCGCTGAGGGCTCAGAAGCCCCTCAGCATGTCAGATCACTTTCCTCAGTGGATGCAGGCCGATGCGCACTGCGTCTTGTCGCAGGAGATACGAATCTGAGCCACGCCGCCGCCGAAGGACGGGTCGCCGATGTTCGTGCCGATGACCGCGGGGGAAGTGGTGTCGAGGGCCGCTTCGAGTTGCGCCTTGCAGGGGCCGTTCGCCGCGCCTGGCGAGGTGCAAGCCGAACCCGACGTGCCGCAATAGCAGCCCGTGAACACGGGAGCGTTGTTCGCGCACCCCGTGCTGTAGATGCACGCTTCAGCCGCGATGCCGGCCTGAACGCGAGCGGGACTGGCGACGCCGCCGTAGAACGCGATGACGGCAGCCATGTTCAAGAGCGAGCTGCCGTCCGTCGGGTCGCCGTCGTCGTAGCACGCGCTCGTGTCGGCGTGTTCGCACGCCTGGCAAGCGTCACTGGTGATCTGCGTGCAATTCGGGCCGCACTCATCGATCGCGAACGCTGCAGAGCAGACCTGCCCGTTGCCGTTTTCGTTGTTGACGGTGCACGCCGGTGCACCGCCAGCGCCGCCAGCCGGAGCACCACCAGCGGGAGCGCCGCCAGCCGGAGCACCACCAGCCGGAGCGCCGCCAGCCGGAGTGCCGCCAGCGGGAGCGCCGCCAGCCGGAGCGCCGCCAGCCGGAGCGCCGCCAGCCGGAGCACCACCAGCCGGAGCACCACCAGCCGGAGCACCACCAGCGGGAGCACCACCGGCCG
>DATCFJ010000368.1:0-2717 GCA_036509605.1 Polyangiaceae bacterium
CGCTCTCCGAAGCCGCCCGCAGCTGGGCCTTGGTCGATCCTTCGCTCGCGCCTGCGCTCGAGTGGCTAGGCGCAGCCACGCACAGCGGGGACGTCGAGGACGAAGTGGCGGCCCGTCTGGCACTTGCCCAACGCTTGCCTGCCTCGCTCGCCGCGACGTTCGAAGCGTCTGCTGCGCTCGTCTCCTTGCTCTCCGGGCACGGCACGCACGAAGCGCTTTCAGCCAATGAACCGGCGGCGAAGCTCACCAACCTCGAGCTGGCCGCGCCGGGCAGCGATCCACGGCGGCGCGCCCACGCGCTGCTCGATATCGGGCTCAATGTGGGCGAAGACAGCCTGGGCGTCTTAACTGCGTTGGCCGGCTACAATCAGCTCGCATACGGCGATACGACCGCGGCTTTGCACTCGTTCCGGCAGGTCGTCGAAGCGCACCCCGAGGAGCTGATGGGCTGGGAGGGCCTGCGGACTGCGGCGGACGCCGTCGGAGATCGCGCGACGCTAGCCGAAGCTTGCGCCGCCCTCGGCGACGCGGTCAGCGACAGCGCCTCAGGGGGCGAATTCTGGGAGCGAGCTGCGCTGATTCTACTCGACGAATTCAAGGACACGACGCGTGGCGAGTTCGCGTTGTCCCGAGCCGTCGAGCGCGACGTGCGTCGCTTCGGAGCTTTCGACCGCTTGTTCCGCATGGTGCGTGACCGCAAAGACGGTCCGCGCTTGCTGGAGCTGATCGCTCGGCGCCTGGAAGTGGCCGAAGAGCCCGAGGAGATCGCCAAGCTGTTCTGGGAGCGCGCGCGTGTGCTGCGCGCGGCCGGCGATCGCGAAAACGCGCTATCCGCCTTGGAGAACGTGCGTTTGCTTGAGCCGGATCACGTCGGCGCGCTGGCCTTGTCGGGCGAAATCTACATCACTCTCGGGCGCTTCGCGGAGGCGGCGGAAAATCTGGCGCGGCTCGGAGCGTTGGAAGAGGCGCCCGCCCAACAGCGCTTGATGAGCGGCATCGCAGCCGTGGATTTGTACGAGAACAAGCTGGACGACGTGTACGCGGCACTCGACGTGCTCGCCAATCTGCACCGCGCGCGGCTCAGCACGCTCGCGGTGCGCGAACGGTTGGCTCGCGCCGCGGCCCGCGCCGAGTCCTGGGCGCAGGCCACCGAAGCGCTGGAACTATTGATGAACGAGCGCGACAGCTCTGCAGGCAGGATCGAGGCTGCGCGGCTGGCGATGGTCATTCACCGCGACCGCTTGAACGACAAGGCGCACGCCGAAGCCGCCACTGCTCGCCTGCTGAGCGAGCTGCCGGACGACGGTGAAGCGCTGGATCTCGTGCTGAGCGATGCGTTTCCGAAGCGCGCGACGGTTCCGCTCCTCGAACGCGGGCTGCTCAGTCTGACTCAGGCCTTGGCGCAAAATCCGTTGGACACGGAGCGCGTAGAGCGCGTGGCGCGCATCGCGGCTTACTTGGGCAAGGCACCGCTCCGCCAGGCGGCGCTGGGCGCGCTGATCGCGCTCGGCGTTTCGTCTGACGCCGTCGAACAAGAGCTCGTGCGCATCGATCAGCGAGTTGCCAACGTGCCGCGCATCGCCATCGACGAGAGCGCTTTGCCGAACCTAGCCGATCCCGAAGATCGCGGACCGATTGGCGAGCTGATGCGAGTGCTGGCCACGACCATCTGCGAGGAGCTTGGACCGAGCTTGGCGGCATACGGCGTGGGCAAGAAAGAGCGCGTCGACGCGCGCCTCGGCCTGCCGATCAGGAACGAGGTCGCGGCTTGGGCCGGCGCGCTCGGCATTGGCGAATTCGAGCTGTACATCGGCGGCAGCGACCCCGACGCGGTAGTCGCGATCGCCAGCGAGACGCCGGCGCTGGTCCTCGGTTCGGCGGTCACGGCTCCGCTCTCCCCGCGGCACCGACAAGCAGTCGCACGCGAGCTGTTCGCACTCCGCCGCGGCACGACCGTGCTCCGCCATCGCGAGTCCGCGGAGATCGGCGCACTGGTCGTTGCAGCCTGCCGCGTCGGTGAAGTCGCCCTGCACGCCCCCGCGTACGCCATGCTGCCCGAATTCCAACGCTCGCTGGGCAAGGCGCCCCGCAAAGTCAAAAAGCTTCTACCCGAGCTGGCACGGGCCGTCGAAAGCTCCGGACAGGACCCGCTCGCTTGGGCGCGCGCCGCCGTCTCGAGTCTCGATCGCATGGCAGCGATCGCAGCAGGCGATGTGTCGTGGGTGCTCTCGACCGGTGGGCGCGAGCGTGGAGCGCTTGGGCTTTCCAATGAATCTGCCGCGCGCGCTACGCGCCTGCTCGCGTTCGTGTTGTCCCCCGCGTACCTCGAGCTCCGAGACCAACTCGGAATGGGCGTAAAATGAGCGACCCCAACGACCCCAAGCGGCCGACGACTGGCCCGGGCCGCGCGGGCAGTGCGAGCAGCATCGGCAAAGAGCTGGGGAGCGATCTCGATTTCGAGCCCGACGCGCTGCTCGACTCACTCTTGTTCGACGATTCCTCGCTGTCGACCGTGCCGCAGACGCCCGTGAACCCAGTGAAGCTGCACGAGCCCGCAAAGCGCGAGTTCTCGGAAGACGACGTGACCGTGGTCGGGCGCACCGACGATCTGTTCCCCGGCGCCGCCCTGGACGACGGCACCACCGGCCTCGAAGATCTGGCCGGCTCAGATATCGACGAGCTGCTGTCGAGCATGCCCGCGCCAGCCGCCGAGGTCA
>DATCFJ010000369.1:0-2254 GCA_036509605.1 Polyangiaceae bacterium
TTCCTCACGCCGCTCCGCGGGGGCCGCCGCGCGAGCGCGTTCAGCGTTCGCGCGGAAAGATGGGCGAGCGCACGAGGTCCGAGAGTAGCATTGATGTCTGCAACGGGCGGCTTGGGGCGAGATCAACGCCGTCAGGATCGCGCTCGGTTAGGTCTAACAGGGCTGGCATCGCCGTATCCAAGAGCAGCACCAACTTGGTATTTGCGTCGTCGGACAGGATGCCAATGCGCGCCGGTGTCCCGTGCAGCGTCGACGAAAACAAGATCGGGACGTGCCTCGGACCAGGTGCCGAGAACAGGTTCTGCCCTGGGCTGATGTTCGGAGCGCGTCTCGGAGCGACGATGCTCGTCAAAGTCGGTGCCAGGTCGACCAGCGACACCGCTGTGTCGATGGCACGCGGCGCAACTTGCGGGATGCGCAGCAGGAGCGGTACGCGCAGGAGCGACTCCCAGAGGTAGTACGAATGCTCCCAAAAACCGCGTTCGCCAAGCGCTTCGCCGTGATCCGAAACGACGACGAATACGATCTTGTCCAGGCGTCCCGCGTCCCGTAGCGCCTGCACAAAGCGACCGAGCTCGGCATCTACCGCCGCCGCGATCGACTGATAACGCCATGTCGGGCTCGCTCTGTCCACGTGGAAGCGAGTCGCCATCGCCGTCACCTTTGGTTCGTCCAGCTCCCGCCAATTGTGCAGATCGAAATGAAAAAGCCAGAGCAATTGGGGCTCTGCGTGTGGCTCCTTCAGTCGCAGGATAGCCTGGTCAACGATGCTGGTACTCGTGGGAATATGCCCGCCGTAGCCCCAAACCTTCTTTCCTTCGACGTAGTCCGGGATCAGCGCTTCTTGCTCGAGATGAAAGTCTGGGACGCGGTCCTTCAGGTATTCTCGAGCGGAGCGCGGAATGAGCAGGGTTGTTTGGTAGCCACTGGCCTCTGCCACACGCAGAAAGTTGTTGGGTTCGTGCTCCTCCGCATACCTACCGTTGAAGATCCCGGGCAGCGAGACTCCAGTATCCGAGCCCGCCGCATATGCGCGTCGGAAGTCCAACGACTCGCGGGCGACCTGGCTGAAGGCCGGCATCAGCCGCTGATTTTCGGCGATGTCGAGGCGCAAGGAGTCCACGTAGAAGATGACGATATCCGGACGGGGAGCAGCGAGCGGCGCCTGTGCGGGCGGTGCTGGCTCTTGCCAGCTCCGAGCCAGGCTCACGTTCGCGATACCGTAGCCCTCGATCAGTTGCTCCACCCGCAGGGACGCGACCGAGCTGAACGAAGAAAGCCAGGGATTTTCCAGCCAAGTCGTCGCGGTCTCGGCACGTAGCAGCATGCGACCGACGTACACTGGGTTGCGGAAGCTTGGAGTGAGCGCGCCGAATGCCAGTCGTCGCGGGCCGGGCATTGCGAGTGCTAGTGCAGCCGCCGCACCCACGCCAGCGAGCACCTCGCTGATGCGCCTTCGTCGCGCATTGCTTGGACCGAGCCAGAGCGTGATCAACACGAGGAGTACGCTCGAGGCCGCGACTTCTAGTGCCGTGTGCAGCTGCCCGTAGAGCCCGACCAGTACGGTCAGGTCGAGGTCGGCGAGAAATGCCGCGCCGAGCAGCGCCACAATGGTGAGCGCTTTCCACGAGCTCGGTGACGCGACGCGCGCGCGCCCCAAGAGCGTCGCTGCAAGCCAGATGGCCCCCGCCGTCATGGCGAGCAGCAGCGGCGGCCCGGCTTGAGCCAGCCAGGTGCGGGCCACTTGTTTGCCTGAAAACAGCCAACGCGCCGAGGAGTACAAAGCCAGGGTCGCGCATAGGCTCCACCAAGCGCGCTCCCAGTAACGATCGAGCAGAGCGGCGGCGATGCCACGCGCGCGACGTGCAAGGAGGCCAGCGGTCCAAGCGCCGAGAGCGTCCAACAGCCATGCCGCCAGCCCGAGTCCCACGCCGGTCGCCGCGGCCAAGAGTAGACCGCCGCTCCAGAACCCGAGGCCGCGACGGTCGTGTCGAAACAGCGCGTCGACGCAGACTAGGCAGACCTCAGTGAGGACGCCCGCGGCGACGCACGGCATCAGCCATTGGGCGTGCACCCGCTTCCGGACCGCGCGCGTGGGGTGCTTTCGAATGTCCATGGCGCGGGCAAGACTCATAATCTTCAGCGGGCCTCCGCACTCGGTCAACGGCCACGCCCCGCGTACACAATCAGTCATATCTGAGCGCGTGGCAAGCCAACCGCGATTAGCTCGCGCCACGGAAGTCTAGATAGATTC
>DATCFJ010000370.1:0-12271 GCA_036509605.1 Polyangiaceae bacterium
AGCTCCGGCGAATCTGGAATGCCCGGCTCCCATCACGGCGTCGGAAATCGTTCTGGCAGATGCGGGCATCTTCACGACGATCGATATGCCCATCGTGGAGACACTTGCGGCAGATTCGGAAGTGGCTCTGCAGACGCGGCACATCGCTCCGGGTCCTCTCAGTCCGTTCGCTGCGTTCCGCCAGCGTTTCGCGATCCGGTGGGGACGGGAGCCAAGGGTCGTTGCAATGATCGCCCTTGCGGCGGCGCTCTCGCTGAGCGCCCTCGTGTCTCAGGCCGTTCGCGGATGGCGAGAAATTGTCGAGTTTGCGACGAGCGTTCGTGACGCAAGCCCCGTGCGGGCGCCTGCTGGTATGTCGCCGGTACATCGCCGTTCGGATCGACTAAGTCATGGAGGCTGAAGTTCTGGGCCGTCTGCGGCTAGAATTGCTGCCGTCGCGCGATTCCTGGATGCCCACTCTGGGTATTCGTTGTAAGCAGCGGTCGCGATGACCCCGGGGATGGGCACAATGGCGAAAGTTCACAAGTCTCTGACCAAGCGAAGCGTGGCCATCGCAATGGTCGCAGCGACCCTCGTCTTCTCGTCACGCGTTGGTGCTCAGGCGGGTAGCGGAGACCCCGGGGCGGATACATTCGTGGCCGAGGCAAAGGCTGCACTAGCTGCAGGCAATGCTCACGAGGCTCTGCATGGCTTTCGCGAAGCGTGGGCTCTAGCGAAGACGCCAGAGATCGCTGGGAACCTTGCTATCATTGAGGCCTCCTTCGGTCGTCATCGAGACGCGGCCGAGCACTTCCAGTTCGCGCTCTCGCACTTGCCGTCGGATGCTACGACGGAGCAGAAGCAGGCAGTCGCGGCAGGACTCGACACCGAAAAACAACAAGTGGTGACACTCGTTATCCGGGGGGCTCCGGTTGGCGCGCGCCTGTCCATTGACGGTGAGCCTTTCGGCACCGCTCCGTATACCGACAACCTCTATGCAGAGCCTGGCCGGCACGACGTTCGAGCTGAGGCGCTGGGTTATCAATCCCTGACGGAGCGGGTCGACGGCTCGGCTGGAGTGACGCTCGCCGTTCAGCTTGCTCTCAGACCGGTCGATGCGTCGCCAACAGCGACTTCATCCGAACGACAAGGGCAGGAGCTGGGCACAGAGCAGCCTGGCCTTCGCACGACCGCGAAGCCAAGCCCGGTCGTGCTTGTGGTGGGAGGCGGAGTCACGGTTGCCGGTGCAGCATTGGGCGCTGTTTTCCTGCTGAAGGCGAACACCGCTCAGGATGAGGCTTCGAGCGATCGTGGCAAGCTCCCCGAGGTCAATGCTTGTGGCCTTGGCACTCCCCACGGTGCGCAGTGCAGCGCTCTTCACAACGCGAACGTTGCCGTCGATCGAGACCGCAACGTCGCGGTGGCGAGTTTCGTCGTCGGCGGAGCCGCGGCGGCCGGGTCTTTGGTTTACTGGTTGTGGCCACGAGCCAAGGCTCCGACGGACGCCGTCGCGAGCGCCATCGTCAGCCCGGGTTACGCAGCTATACAGGCAAGGTGGAGCTGGTGAAGCGCCTTCGATTGCTGCCGGCGGTCAGGTATCGGGTGAGCTTCGGCCCCGCCGAACCGCGCGGAATCCGACCTTCGCGTCTAGTGCGGCCCGGTGCTGAAAGATCTGGTAGTGTTAGTTCGATGGCCAACGGTCGCCTGCGTTCAATCAGCACTGCGCCCTCCGCGGCGGTTGCGCCGCTGAGCGACGAAGAAGAGCTCGTCAGAAAGCTGCGCGACGGGGAAATCGACAAGGAGCAGTACTACGAGGCGTCGGTCGAGCGAAGCATCTCCCGCTTGCGTGGCATTGTGCCGCCCGATCAGCTCGAGGTCGTTCGTGAAACTCTACGCGAAGAAGTCGAAAGCAACCCCGTCTTGATCAAAATGTTGCAAGACGCGCTCGCCCAGTTGCCGGGCCCAGGTCCCCGCTAGGATTTGCGGTCACACCATGGCGCGCGGCTGTCGGTGTGCGGTACGGTGCTGACGTGGATGCTCCCGATTCTCCCGAAGTTCTCGCACGCGTCCACGCGGGGCTGCCGATCGTTGATCAAGTGGCCAGGCGGTTTGCTCGCGCGCTGGGTGGAACCTTGGAGCTCGAGGACCTAGCCGGCTACGGTCGCGTCGGTTTGCTCAATGCTGCGAGACGATTCGACTCCACGCGCGGAGTGCCGTTCGAGGCATATGCCGGCTTCTTGGTTCGCGGGGCGGTCTTGGACGCGGTGCGCGGTATGGCACTCCCGCGCCGCACTTACGAACGCTTGCGAGCCATCGAAGCAGCCACGCGCATCAGCGAAGGCCTTGTGGAATCGACCTTTTTCGGCGCGCCCGCGCCCAGCATGGCTCAAAAGCGCGCTGAAGCGGAGGCTGCAATGGCCACGGCGATGGCCCTTGGCGTCATGGCCGGCGTTGCTGCGCAGACGGACGGCGAGTTGATCAGCGTCGAGCGTTCGGATCCGGAGCAGGATCTCTCGAACGCCCAGCGGCGAGCGCTAGTTCTCCGCCTGGTGAGCGAGCTGCCACACGAGGAGGCGGAGCTCATTCGTCGCCATTACCTGGAAGACGAGCGCTTCGACGAAGTCGCTCAAGATTTGAAGATCAGCAAGTCCTGGGCAAGTCGTCTGCACACCCGGGCGATGACCCGTCTGAGCAGGCAAGTGCAACGAGCGGGTTGAGCAGCGGACTCCTGGGTCGGTGCTATGCCGACTCGTCGAGATCTGAACCGCGCGATCGCATGGCCGTGCCGAAGATGCCAGCCAACCAAAGCGCCAACGCTTCCGCCGAATGTCCGCGCGCAATCAACCGGACGCCGCCGGCAGCAGAGGTTTGCTTCTCGAACGTCGCTTGATGCTCGCGCATGTGGCGGTCGAGGTCTTCGAAGTCAAGGTGGGCGGGGAACGCCTCGCCTTCATCGTCGAGGTGCTGTCGCAGGTAGCGCGGTAGCCATCCGGGACGAATGTAGGTGCGCCACGCGTCATGCTGACGCGCGCAAAAGACATCGAGCTGCGTAGCTTCGGTGACGTCTTCGTCCTCGCTGGAGCCCATTTGCAGACGATGGTATCGCGATCCCTATCGTCCGGGTAGCGCGACTAGGAATTCTTCGGCACTTTGGAAGCGGCGGCCCGGGTCTATCTCCAATGCCTTCAGAATCAGCGGTGCGATGGGCTGGGCGTCGTTGGGTAGAGCGAGGTCCGCTTCGACGAACGGGTTACCGGGCACTCGGTGAGCTGGAGGCAGGTGTCCCGACAGCATGGTGCTGAGCACGAGACCAACCGCATAGAGATCTGCTCGAGGATCCACGCGCTGCCCGTTCGCACCCTCCGGACTCAGATACGCGAGCGTGCCAACCACCGCCCCCGTGCTTGTCGCCAAGGGAACGGCCAAGGGGGTGAACCCCTTCGTGTCCCGGGCGGCTCCAAAGTCGAGCACTTTGATCGTCGACGGTGCCCCACCCTGCACGTGCAAAAATAGGTTTTGCGGTTTGATGTCGCGGTGGATGATACCTTTTGCATGTGCGGCCGTCAGAGCAGAGAGGATCTGCCCGACGTAGAGGAGCGCGTCCGCGCGCGGGAGGCGACCACGCTGCTTGAGCTCGTCGCTGAGCGTGTGTCCTTCGAGATACTCCATGACGAAAAACGGTCTTCCATCCCCCGTTACGTCGAAGTCCGTCGCCGTCACGATGTTCGGATGCCGCATTTGACCCAGCGTGCGCGCTTCACGCTCGAGCCGGGCCACGTAGTCGGCCGCGCCGGCATGACGAGCATGCAGAATTTTGGCCACGAACCGACGCCCAAGCGCCGAGTGCTCCACCAAGAACACTTCTCCCATCGTTCCCATGCCAAGGAGGCGGAGCATGCGATATCGGGTGCCGCGAAGCGGGTCGGTAGATTCAGGATGGGACATCGGGGACCGCCGGAAGACGGTTGAACGAGTAATAATCCTGGCCGCGCCGCGGAGCGAATCCTGAACTCGCGAAGTTCGGGAAGACCGCCGAGCGGCGATTTCCGCCGCCAATGCGGTGCGCGATTCGGCCGGGTTTTTCGTGGTCCCGTATTCCCGAGAGATTGGACCACGCCCATCTATCGTCCGGGACCTGGAGCCTCACTCGCCGGGCGCCCCACGAGCCCGTCAGGAAGGCTCGGAAGGCAAAACGATGATGACACCACCGAGCTGCGAGCATTCAGCTATTGTGGAGCAGGACGCTCGGAATGGGCCTGCAATAACAAGCCCGTGCCACGCACAATGCTCGAGCGTCGGTCTGCTTGTAGCCGCTCGAAGTGGAGGGACCTCGGCTCGGAACCGAGTATGTGGCTTTGCTCAAGAATGACGTTTGGCCGGGCGCTTCCTCGCGGACGCCTCTGCCATAGCGGCCACGAGCAAGCTGACGAGACGTAGGGTCTTCTGCGGCGCACCGCGGAGCCGGCGAAACAGGCGTCGAAGCTCGGGCGACTCCTGCTTGCTCTGGTTCGGTGTTCGGGCGCGGGTAAGCTTCGACCGTGAGGGCGGAGAGTTCGACCCTCGGCCGAGCAGCGTATCAACGGCAATGTCGAGCTCTTCGGCCATCTTGGCGAGCGTTGGTACGCTCGGCATGGCCCCACCGCGCTCGATCCGCGCGTAGAACTCGGTGCTGATCCCAATCCGCTCGGCGGCATCCGCCTGCGTCAAGTCCAACGCAGCACGCGCATGGCGCGCCGCTTGTCCGATCGTTTTGCCGAGATCCGTCTGCATCGGAAGCCGCCCTGACAGGTAGGCCTCCTGGGTACGACCTCTCAGGTTGACAGAACAGGAACTGAGGGGGCACCATTGTTAGGACTACCTGACAGGGCGGCTTCCGGCCTGTGGGGAAACCGTCAATGCCGGCACCGAACACGGTTCTTCGAGGGAAGCCTTCCGAGTTGCGCCTTGTAGCGTTGGCGGGTTCCCGCGCCCGAGGCGTTGCGTCGGTCCTTCGCGCCCGGTCAGCCTCCTTGCGAGGGGTCACAGCCGGGTGCGCATATGCCTGACGCCGCACTCGACGACTTGGTCGCGCGGCTGCAAGCACGAGTTGGTATCACGCTCAAGGGCAAGTGGCGGATTGACCGGCTGCTCGGGGTCGGGGGCATGGCATGCGTCTACGAAGCTACGCATCGAAACGCCAAGCGTGTGGCAGTAAAGATGCTGCACCCGGAGCTCTCGATGAATGCGGCGGTGCGTCAGCGCTTCCTGCGTGAAGGGTACGTCGCGAACTCAGTTGGGCATGCGGGTGCCGTTAGTGTCGATGACGACGACGTGACGGATGATGGCTGCGCGTTCTTGGTCATGGAGTTGCTCGAGGGTGAGACGCTCGACGCACGCTGGGAGCGCAAGGGTCGACGGTTCGAACCGACCGAAGTGCTGGCCGTTATGGATCAAGTGCTCGACACGCTCGTCGCGGCGCACGAGAAGGGCATCGTTCATCGCGATCTCAAGCCGGAGAATCTGTTTCTCACGTACGCGGGGCAGGTGAAGGTGTTGGATTTTGGAATCGCGCGCGTGCGCGAGCTGAGCGCGGGCGCTTCGAGCACGCAGACGGGTAGCTTGATGGGCACGCCGACCTTCATGCCGCCGGAACAAGCGAGGGGGCTTTGGGCCGAGGTCGATGGTGCGAGCGACATCTGGGCGCTCGGCGCGACGATGTTTACGCTGCTTACTGGGCGGTACGTGCATGTCTCGAGGACCGTGAATGAGGCGCTCGTTCTTGCGGTGACTCAGCCGGCGCCCTCAGTGGGTTCCGTTGGCGTGGCACTGCCTGCAGAGGTCGTCGCGCTGGTCGATACGGCGCTCGCCTATGAGAAGAGTCAGCGTTGGCCTGATGCGCGCGCCATGCAGGAGGCGCTTCGCCACGTCTACGAAGCGCTCACAACCAAGCCGATTTCGCTGCTCGAGGCGATTGCGGAGGACGCGCCAGTTGGGAGCAGCGCCCGCGGCGCAGCGGTGTCGGTGCCGAGGACGCCGACGACGGCGGACGGTGTTTCTGCGACGATGCTCAGTGGTGGGCCGCGTAGTCGCGCGCCCTTGCCAAGGTTGCGTCTTGCGGCGCTCGGCGGCGTCGTGCTGCTGATTGTACTGGTCGCCGTTGCTGGCGGTCTACACGGACATGCGACGGCGGACAGACGGGTCGAGCCAAGTGCGGAGCGAGTTGTTGCCAGCGCTCCGCCTGTCGCGGGTCTCACGGTACCTTCGCTGCCTGCGGTCGAGCCTGCAGTTGCGGAGCAACTCGTCGTCCCTCTGGAACGCTTGCCGCTGGCGTCTGCCACTCCGCCCGGCGCTCTGCCAAGAAAACAGCCCGACGCGGTTCGTTCGCCCGCGACATTACCGCCTGTTTCTTCTGCCGAATCGTCGCGCCCTGCCGCAGCGCAGGCGTCCGTCGCTGTCCCCGCCGATCCTTACTCCACCCGTCATTGAACCATGTCGATCTCTCGTTCGCTTCGCACTCATCTTCGCTTCGTGCTCGGGGTGGCTGCGTCACTTTGGTTGAACGCGAAGGCCGCTCATGCCCAAGACTCCGCGGCAACGGCTGACGTTCTTTTCAACGATGCGCGAGCTGCGATGGCAGCCAAGAAGTTCGATGTTGCTTGCGCGAAGTTTCGCGAAAGCAATCGGCTCGACCCGGCCGTCGGCACGCTGTTCAATCTCGCGAACTGCGAGGCGCAGCGAGGGCAACTCGTAACAGCTTGGACGCTCTACCGGCAGGTGCTCGAGAAACTCCCGCCCGATGATTCTCGCGCCTCCGTTGCGAAGGCTCAGGTTCAGTCGCTCGACGCGCGTGTTCCGCGACTCACGATTCGAGCCCGCGGCGAAATGCCTGCTGGTACCGTGGTCACGATCGCCGGGCTCGCCTTGAGTCCGGCGTCGCTCAACTCGCCGCTCCCGCTCAATCCAGGGCGCTACGCCATCTCCGTCGCCTCGCCGGGCCGCTCAACGCAGGAGTTCTCCGTGGCATTGGCGGAAGGAGACGCCGCGGAATTCCCGGTCTTTGTAGGCGATTCGACCTCGTCTCCGGCGCCGCCGGTCGCCCCCCGCGTTGCCGTCTCGCAGAGCGAATCGGCGAGCACTGACGACGATCGCAACAACCGCGAGCTGCTTGCCTACACCGGCATTGGGGTTGGCGCTGTCGGGTTCACTCTCGGAATCATCACCGGGCTGGCTGGCTTGCATCAAGAGTCGCTAGGCAATCAGAGCTGCAGCGACGCGACACGGACCTGCAATCAAACTGGATACGACGCGAACCAGTCGGCTAAGTCGCTCGCTACCGTCAGCACGGTCGGGTTTGTCGTTGGCGTGCTGGCCGGCGGGGCAGGGACGTACCTTTGGTTGACGCTACCCGATGACAAGCACGGCGCCGTCGGAGTCAGCCAAACGGGAAATACGTCGCTTATCGGATGGCGGGGCCGATGGTGAAGCGCTGGTTCGTGCGATTGACGATCGTCGGCACGCTCGCAAGCGGCGCTAGCTGTCTGATCAGCGTCAAGGACTATCCGCTCCGCGGCGTCGCCGTTGGCGGGCGCGGTGCCCCGGGCCCTCGTGGCGAAGGGCTGCTCGCTGACGGCAGGCTGCTCGGTCGCCTCATTTTTGGCTCCCCTGCGGTTTTGGCTGCCGACCTTCTTGGAGAATGACGACGATGGACCCACTCAGCAAGCTATTCGCGTTCCTCAACCCCGAGCGCCGGTACTGCTACCTAAAGGGGAAAGAGATCCAATCGTTGCTTACTGACGAAAGGATTGTCGATACGGTCGTTGAATCACTCGACATTCCGCGCAAGTCCCGCTCCTTGAAGGGTCTGTCCCTGGAGGAAAAGCTTGCCGCCATTCGAGCCCAGGCAGCGCACATGAGGACACTAGAGGTTTCGGACCTTCGAGGACTCTCCTTTGAGGAAGCGATCGTCGTGGCTATCTGGCGCTCGCGGTTGTCGAATCGGCGCGTGCTGAAGGACCTATTTCATGCGCGATCAAAGGAGAAGGAACTCTCGGAGCCCGTGGCAATCTGGTTGCGATCACAAGGTTTCGAGGCCTCCGACGAAATCCCGATCGGAAAGAAGCGGGCCGATGTTGTTGGCCACCGGGCCCCGTCTTTTGGCGGACTCGTGAGTCGAAAGATCATTGCCGTCGAGCTGAAGAACGACGTCAAGGAGTTCGAGCGAGCGATGGATCAAATGTCGACCTATCGGCAATACGCGCACGAGGTGTATCTCGCCTGCCCTCCCGCGATGGCGATGCAGTACCTGGAAGACCATGCGCTCGCGCGCGGCGTGAACGCCTGGAATACGCGGATCCTCGACGAGAAGCTCTCGGGTGTCGGTCTCGGGCTCCTGCTTGTTGAGCGCGACGGCGTATCCGTTCATCTGGCCGCCAGAGGAGCGGACCTATCCCCCCCAAACATCGCGGAACTTGTTCGAACGCTCGAGGCGCGGCGTTGACCAAGGGGCTCACGCGATCCGGCCGGAACTGGAGGTGGTTGTGCGGGCTCGCGCTCTTGGGCGCCGCCATCGGCATCGATAGCTGCCTGATCGATCCCAAAGATTACCCGGTTGAATCGAGCTCGCGGAGCGATGCAGACGGCGGCGAGAGCGGTTCAGCCGGCAGCGCTGGGGACAACCTCGCGGGAGCTTCGTCTGCGGGAGAGGGAGGAACGGATACGGGGGCAGCGAGCAGCGGTTTTGGCGGGACTCTTTTCCCAGGTGGCGGAGTTGGCGGGACAGTGGGGACAAATGGACCGCCGCCGTCGTGCGCCGGATTGGCGGCGACGTGCGGTCCGAGCGGGAACGGCGACTGCTGCGCGTCGAACGTGGTGACCGGGGTGACGACGGCGTCGTTCCATCGGAGCTACGATGGGGCCACCTCGGGTTACACCAGCCAGGCCTATCCCGCGCGGGTGAGCGATTTCCGTCTGGACACGTACGAAATCACGGTGGGTCGCTTCCGAAAGTTCTGGAACACTTATCCCGGGAACATGCCTGCGGCTGGAAGCGGAAAGAACCCGAACAACGCGAGCGACCCGGGTTGGGACGCGACGTGGAATACGAGCTCGCTTCCTGCGAGCCAAGCCGCGCTAACCACAAAGATTGAATGCCAAACGACGGACCAGACGTGGACAGCGGGCAACGACGCCCTTCCGATGAACTGCATCGACTGGTTTGAAGCCGAGGCGTTCTGCATCTGGGATGGCGGGCGCTTGCCAACAGAGGCGGAGTGGAACTACGCGGCCGCGGGTGGGACGCAGCAACGGGTTTACCCGTGGGGCAGCGCGGCGCTTGACTGCACGTATGCGAATTTCCAGGGGGCTGCGGGCGGTACGGACTTTTGCGTCGCGCCTGGGAATGGCGGGGTTAACCGTGTGGGCTCAGAGTCGCCGAAGGGGGACGGGCTGTATGGTCAGGCAGACCTTGCGGGTAACGTGTGGGAGTGGGTGCAGGATTGGTACGCTAACGCCTATACAAGTCCGTGCAGTAATTGCGCCTACACGACGGTCTTGGATGGGCAGCTCGCTTCAGGCGCGGTTTCCGATGAGCGCGTGCTCCGGGGTGGCAGCTTCAACAACATGGCATCGTACCTGCTCTCCTCGTACCGCTACTTCGGCATCCCGTCGTACCACTCCGAGGCCTTCGGGGCTCGGTGCGCGAGGACCCGCTAGCAGACGATGGGCGCGAATACTGCGTTAGCTGCAGGTACTGAGCGCGCAAGCGCCGGATCACGGCCCGATCCCGGTCGCGATCCTTTCGTCCGAAACGTGCTCGCCCTCGCGCGGTTTCTTCCGCGAAGGCCGTTGCCCCCGAGTTTCGCCTCTCGCATTGTCACTGACACAATCTGCCAAGACGCCATCGAGCCTCCGAGATCGGAGGGTATTTCACGTTGTTATTGACCCCGTTATCAGTTGAAGCAGCCAGGAAACTGCTCGTCGACCTCGACGCGCCCCCGCGCCTTCTCCGTCATGTCGAGCTCGTTGGCGAGGCGGCAGAGCTGCTTCTGGCCGAACTCGCGTTGCTCGGGGCACCGCTCCGCACGGATCTGATTCGCGTGGGCGTCGTGCTCCATGATGTCGGCAAAGTTGTCCACCCGGCCGAGCTCGACGGTGGGGGCACTGAACACGAGCCGGCAGGCGAAGCCTTACTGCTTGAGAGGGGAGTGAGCCCGGAGCTCGCAAGGATCTGCGTGTCTCACGCGCGGTGGCGGCAAATGCCGGTTTCGCTGGAGGAGCTGCTCGTGGCATTGGCCGACAAGCTGTGGAAGGGTGTGCGCGATTCTGAGCTCGAAGAGAGGGTCATCAACCTCGCAGCGTCGAACCTGGCAATGGACCGCTGGGAACTGTTTGTCGAGCTCGATACCGCCTTCGAGGTCATCGCTGGAGACGGCGCACAACGCTTGGAGCGGAGCCGCATTTGACCACGCTTTCAGTACCGCCAGAGGAATCTTCTCGGGCTGCGTGAGGTACAATACTCCGGAGCCATGAAGGTATTTCTTGATGATTGTCGCCCGGCGCCGGCCGGTTGGGTCGCGACACGCTGGCCCGACGAGGTGATCACGCTCCTCGAGACGGGCGTCGTCACCGAGATCAGCCTCGACCACGATCTCGGCGACGACGAGCGCGGCACCGGCTACGACGTGCTGTCTTGGATCGAGGAGGCGGTTGCGGTTCGCGATTTTCGACCGCCGAACATCCACGTCCACTCAGCAAATCCAGCAGCACGCCTCCGAATGGTTGCTGCGATCGGTGCGATTGAGCGGCTTGCGCGACGCGCCAGCGATTCCTGACGCATCCGCTTCCGAGCGCCAACCGACGGAAAGGCCGCACGCGGCGGCGTTGGGGCCTTACGTCCGGTCTGTCCTCGTCAGGTCAATTGTCTGGCTGGGGCTCCCCCCGCGGCGATGACGGCGAGACTTGCCGGCGGCGACGGCTCGCGCCATTCGAGTCACGCCCGCGTGGGTGACGGCCAAAATAGTGGCTGCTGTCTTTTGTCGCTCTTCCAGCCAGTCCGTTACGCGAGCGCGGAGCTGCGCCGCGGTCTGGCCGCCCGGCGGCGCCTCCACTTCATACGCTCGCATCCAGAGCTGGAAACGGACCGCGTCAGTGCGCTCGATTTCGGCGAACTCTCGCCCTTCCCAGAGTCCGAATGCTCGGAAAGCCGAGCATCGACGCGGTATGTGGTCAGACAATCACGCGCCAACTCCTCCGCGACGGCTCAAGTCCGAACCCAGGGCGAAGTCCAGAGTTTCGGGGCGTACTCTCCCTTCTTTTCCGAGAGTTCGGCGATAAAGCGTGTCGATTCACCGGGCTCAGCGTCACGGGCACGTTGCTCTGTCCGTAGCAGATGCCACTGAGCGTGGAGCGAGCACGTCGAACGAGCCAGATCCCGGCCATGCTACGGCCTCCAGGCAAGTACGGCGAGCGCTGCCAGCTCGCTGAGTTGCTCGGTCGCGCCGAGAAAGTCACCGGTGATGCCACGCACGCGTACCCAATAGCGCCAGCCGGTAAGAGCCGTCACGACGGTTAGCGCGGCGGCGAGTGCGCCAACCCGTTGCGCGGCGAAGTGGCCGGTGAGCACCAATGCGACGGAGACCGCCGCGAACCATCCGGTCGCCACGAGCGCCTGAGAAATTCCACCTTGAGTTAGGTCGCGACTCTTCGCGCCCTCGCGGGCGGTCACGTAGGGCATCGTCGCCATGAGCCAGATGGGGCCAACGCGCGCACCGCACCAAGCTAGCGGTAACGCCCAGGCGACCGAGTCGCCGAGTTGTGCGAGGAGCGCGGCCCTGCCAACAATGGAAATGACCAGCGCAGCACCGCCGAATGAGCCGATGCGACTGTCTTTCAAAATCAGGAGGACACGCTCGGTGTCGTAGCCACCGCCCAACGCGTCGCTGGTGTCAGCCAAGCCGTCTTCGTGGAATGCACCGGTGAGCAACAGCGAGACACCGACGACCAACAGCGCGGCGGGGAGCGCACCAAGCGGCAGCAAGGCTCGATCTAAGAGTCCAAGGGCGCTTCCGAGTGCGAGCCCAACTAGTGGAGCATGCGCCGCAGCCCACTTCCAGTCTGCTTTGCGATATGGAAAACCGCCTAGGGGTAAACGAGTAAAGAAAATGAACGCCGCTCGAATCGCTCGCACGGGCGGCGGCGGATGCCAGTCGTCCTCAGGTGGCGAGGTCATTGCGCTCGGCCTCCGCCAACGCCCGCACGGCCAACCACGCCGGCAGTGGCAAACGTTGCCATCGACAGCTGCGTGAGCACGGCCGTG
>DATCFJ010000371.1:0-4999 GCA_036509605.1 Polyangiaceae bacterium
GGCCACAGCGGCTCCGATCGGTGTAGCGCAACGCGGACAAGCCGCGCCGGCGAGGCGTTCGGCGGCACTGCGCCGTAGCCGCACGTCTCGCGCGAGGTACGCCGTAACCGCGGCAACGAAGGCACCCAGTGCGAGCAAAGCGATGCCGCCGAGCCACCACAAGACCGCGCTCCGCATACTAAGAGCGCGTCGTGGGCGCGGCGTGCCAGCTGCCGCCGGTGCGGCGCTTTGCGACTTCGCTAATACTGATTCCGGCCGCCATCGCCGCCACGAATACGATTGCTCCGGGTGCTCCAGTGCCCAGGGCGACAATCGACGGCCCTGGGCAATAGCCGGACAAACCCCAGCCCACGCCGAACAACGCGGCGCCGCCCAGGAGCGCGCTGTCGATGCGCGCTCGCGGCGGCAGCAGGCTCGACGGCCCGGCGTAGCCAACGCGCGCTCCGAAGCGCAACCACGCGGCGTGCACCGCGATGGCGCCCAGCATGACTCCGGCCAAGTTTGGCGACCAGTGCCCCGTGACGTCGAGGAACGCGACGATATTCTTCGGATCCGTCATCCCCGAGACGCATAGCCCCACGCCGAAGATCGCTCCGGCGAGCAGCGCCGTCACTAAAGCCTTCACGATGCTCCCCACAGCTTCAACACGTGCCGCACCACGAACACGGTGAGCGCTCCGCTGCACATGAAGGTGAGCACCGCGGCGAGCGACCTGGTCGAAAACCGACTCAGCCCGCACACCCCGTGCCCCGAGGTGCAGCCGCCGCTCATGCGCGTACCGAGGCCGACGAGTAGGCCGGCTCCCGCCAGCGGCAGCAGTGGCAGACTGGGCGCGGGTACACGCTGGCTGAACGCGGCGAAGGCGATGCCCGCCACGAGCAGCCCAACCAAAAACGCAACGCGCACGCCTCGCTCTTGCCCGCGCTCGAGGAAGGCGCCACCGAGGACGCCGCTCACGCCTGCGACGCGGCCGTTGAGCGACCAGAAGAGGGAAGCACTGAGCCCAATGAGCAGGCCGCCGACAATGGCTAGGATCATGCAATTTCTCGAGTTTGGGGCGAGGCCTGCGGCGCAGGTAGCGCTGTCTACTATAGTGGAAATTCCGGCAGCGGCAAGGCGAGCTGCGAACGCGCGGCGCCGAGCGGGCCACGGCGCGAGCTGAGTCGCGAGAGGGGCTCAGCCGCCCACGACGCGCAAAGCGCGGCCTTTGACCAGCCTCTCGGGCCCGGCAGCGATCGCGGATTCCCCGGCGATGGCGAGCGCGCCCATCGCAGTGGCCATGGGGTCGAAGTTGGCGTCCGAGCGAAAACGCTGCGAGCCACCGACGATTTTGTACTTCACGAGCCGGTTCTGCATCACGTTCAGCGGCAGATAGCCGAGCGTTTGGATCCAGCTCGAAGATTTGCGCACGGTCCAGCGATCCCAAATCGCGCGCGGCGAGTAGAACTTGGTCCAGGCGCGCTGCCAGCCTTCGCGGAGCTCTTCGCGCGACATGCCGGTGGGTGTGAAGTAAGGCGAGCCGGCATCGTGGTCACCGCGCAGCCACCACTGCTCGTCGGTAAGTCGCTTCTCCTCCTTCAAGCGACGATAGAGTCTTGTCGCGGGGTACGGTGTGAGGATCGCGTACAGAGCCATCGTCAGCTTCATCTCGATGCCGAACTCGGCGGTGCGGTCGAAGACCTCCCGGTCGTCGGTATCGAAGCCGAACACGAAGCTTCCCCACGTAGAGATGCCGTGGTCGTGCAACATGTCCAGCACCTCGCGATACTGCGATGGCCGGTTTTGGCGCTTGCCGGTATGCTGCAGCGTGCTCTCGTCGATGCTTTCGAAGCCGATGAATAGCGCTTTGCAGCCGCTTTCAGCCATCAGCTTCACGTTCTCGATGCGCTTCACTGCGGCCAGCGAGCACTGGCCGATCCAGTGCTTTTGTAGCGGGATCATCCGCGTGAAGAGCTCCGCAGAGTACTTTCGGTGAATCATCACGTTGTCGTCTGCGAACAAGATCAGCTTGCCGAGCGTCTTCAGCTCGTCCAGCACCTCTTGCACGGGGCGGAAGCGCATGGTCGTGCCATTGGCAGTCGACACGCTGCAGAACTCGCACGGGTACGGGCAGCCGCGCATGGTTTGCACGACCTGAAAGGGAATGTACTTCTTGGAGCGAAATAAATCGCGACGCGGCTTGGGCTTGCCGCCGAGCTCTGGCAGCGGGCCCCGGTAAATAGGCTTCAGCTCGCCGCGCTTGAAATCGCGCAGCAGCTCTGGCCACAGCTCTTCGGCTTCGCTCAGCACGACCGAATCCGCGAACCGCCGCGCTTCGTCGG
Source organism: Polyangiaceae bacterium (assembly GCA_036509605.1). Lineage (GTDB taxonomy): Bacteria > Myxococcota_A > Polyangia > Polyangiales > Polyangiaceae > PMG-095. Next base: position 2,322 of record DATCFJ010000371.1, read on the forward strand.
GCACCGCGGTCGGATGAATGCCGCCCAGCACGACCTTCACCCCGCGCGCGCGGTAGGCCGCCGCAATCTCGTAGCTGCGGCGCGCGGTCTTGCTATCGACACTGATGCCGACGAGGTCGACGTCTTTGACGTCGCGCTCGAGGTCGAACGGTTTGACCAAGTCGTCCGTGTAGATGACTTCGTCTTCCGGCGGGGTTAGCGAAGCCAGAACGCCGAGCCCGAGCCGAGGGAGGAACGCCGAATCTTCACTGGCAGTTGCGATCAATTCGATCTGCATATCGAAGCCTCTCTGGCCGCCGAGCATGCCACAAACCCGAGAAATATGGGCTCAGTGTAGGTATCTGACGGGCTTCGGCTCCTTTAGGGCCCGCGAATGGCTAAGTCGATCGCTCTCGCGGCCGATGCATCCCGGCTGGCTTCGTTGCTCCTCAGTTACATACCAGCAGTATGCGCCTTCGTCGCGCCTCGCCAGCCGGGCGCCTCGACCGCGATCATCGACCGACTTAGGCATTCGCGGGCCCTTAGCATCGGCGACACCACGGCTTGGGAGAAGCTCCAGCGTCGTTCAGTAGCCGCGGACCGGTGTGCGTTGCGGCGTAAGCACCGTCGTCCCGAGCTGATAGCGGTGATTCGCGCCCCAGCACATGACGTCACCCTTGTTGTTGATAGCGCACGTGTGACGGCCGCCGACCGCGACGGAATGCGCGCCCGGGGCGAGCTTGGTGGCGTCCGTCTTGCCGTCGAACACGAGCACGGGGCTCGAGTTGTTGTCGGTGGTGCCGTCGCCCAGCTCGCCGAACACGTTCGCGCCCCAGCACTGCAAGGTGTCGCCGATGCGTGCGCAAGCATGCTCGGCGGCCGAGCCCGAGTAGATTGTCCCTGCTGTGGCGATCGTCGCCGTCAGCAGACCCGACAACGGCCCCGCCGTGTTCGAGCTCGTGTTGTTCCCGTTGCCGAGCTGACCGAACAGATTGCTACCCCAGGCGTACGGAGTTTTGGACGCCTTGGCGGTCGAGAGCGCCAGCGAGAAGTCATTGCCGAGAGCCAGCCCGCGATCGCTCGCTGCGCTGACCGTGCCGACCAGAACCGGCGAGGCGCTACCTTTGGTGGTGCCGTTGCCCAACTGACCGCTGTCGTTCGCGCCCCAGCACCACACGGTGTTGTCGGCTTGGATACCGCAGACATGCCGCGCGCCAGCGCTCAGCTGCGTGAAGATATGACCGTCGACCGGGGACGCGGCCACCGAATTGGTGCCCACACTGCCGGTGCCCTGTTGACCCGACTCGTTGGCACCCCAGCACCAGGCGGCGCCGTCCGAGCCCAAAGCGCATGCGAACTCCGCGCCGCAGGTCACGCCCGTTAACGACAAGCCCATGTCGTTGGTCATCATCATGCTGCTTTGGATGCTGTTGAAGGGGCTGTTGAACGGACCCGGGTCGGGCAAGTTCACGCCGAGCTGCCCTTTTGCGTTCGAGCCCCAACAAGCCACCGAGGACTGCCCTTGGACGGCAATGTCCGCGCAGGTGAAGTTCTTGCCAGCACACACGCCGGTAAAGAAGGGAGCTAGCGACAAGGGCGACGACGAGGTCGTCATGCCCTGATCAGACATCGTTACGAGCACCGGGCGCGCTTCCTTCGAGTCGGAGAGGACTGGCGACCCGTCGCCCAACTGACCGCTGTCGTTCGCGCCCCAGCACAGCACGTAGCCGGGATCGCCTTCGACTGCGGCGGAGCCGGCCACGACGGCGCAGGTGTGCGCGTCACCGGCCGCGATGGCCAGTGTCTTCACGCAGCCAAAGCCGTCCTGGCAGCGACTGTTGGTCACGCAGCGAGTGTTCGTCTGCTGCCTGTATTGACCGTTGTCGCAGCTGTAGACGGTGCCGTTGTTGCAAGTGACCTGGCCGATCGGACATTGGCCGCCGCGGCACGACCCAGTGTATGTGTCGCACAGATTCTGCGAGCCGCACGACTGCACTACTTGGTTAACGACGGTGTGGTCGTAGGTAGTGGTGTTGTAGCTATAGGCGACGACGTCGCCGTTAGCCGCGCACGAGTAATAGCCGGGAAAAGCCGGGACACAGGCGCCTCGTCCGGCGTCGCATTGCAGGTTCGAAGTCAAGCAGTTTTGCGAAACCGCGAAAGCACTGCCGTCGTCCTTGCACTTCGAGAGCACGCCGTTCTGGTCGCACGTAAACCTCCCGGGAATGCAGCCGATGCATTTCGGAAGGGTCGCGTCTCTGACTGCGGCAGGGTTGCACACCTGGCCGATCGGGCAGGTGAGGTTGTAGTTGTACTGATTGCCAGCGATGCACTGAGTATAGCTAGTGCTGTTGTCGCTGCACTGGACCGATCCCGGGATACACGTGCCGCAAGAAGCGGAGCTTCCGGACATAGTGCAGGTGCCAGGGGCGCAGGTTTGGTAAGTGTAGGGGACGTGCTGGCCGATGTTGTAAGCGCAGGCCTGGATGTTGTCGCCGTTGCAGGTCGTGGTGCCGTCAGTCGCGCACTTTTGACAGCGTCCACCTTGGTACCCCTGTGAATCATCACAAAGGGCCTTAGTGCCGCAGCGATCAAGAGTCGCCCATTTGCCGTCGCGACCGCAGGACCGCAGGTCGCCGTTGTCTTGGCATTGGAATTGCCCAGGATTGCAGTCACCAGCCGTGCACGCTCCGGCAATC
>DATCFJ010000372.1:0-7458 GCA_036509605.1 Polyangiaceae bacterium
TCGAATTCAAACTTGGATTTCGAGCGCGGGAGGCGTCCGCGACGCCGAAGGCTTTGACGGGCCGCGTTGTGGCGCGTGACCATCATAAAAATCTCGACCGCGGAGCGGGCGAACGTCGCAGCGCCGAGCGTTAGCCCGAGACGACGAGGTCGTCCTTGTGGACAACGACGAGCTCGGCGGCGCTGGAGCCGAAGGAGGCTTCGAGCTCGGGGCCCTTTTTGCCGGCAGCGCGTGCGACGTCGACCGTACCCAGGCGGGTCAGGCCGCGGGCGACTTCGCTGCCGTCGACGACCGATACCAGGCGCACGGCGTCGCCGGCGTTGAACTCGCCGGAGACTCCGACGACGCCGATCGGCAGCAGACTGCTGCGGCCCTCGCGCATGGCGCGCGCCGCGCCTTCGTCGAGCAAGAGAGTGCCTTTGGGGCGGAGCGTGAAGGCGATCCAGTGCTTGCGGGCCTTGAGCGGCGAGCCGAGGCGCGGAAACAGCGTGCCCACGTCAGCGCCGGAGACGATGTCGGTCAGCACGTTGGGGCGGCCGGCGGGGGCGATCACGACGGCGGCGCCAGAGCGGCTGGCTTTGCGCGCGGCGTCGACTTTGCTGCCCATGCCGCCCGAGCCCATGCGATCGCTGCGCCCTTCCAAGAGCACCATTTGCGCGTCCGCGGGCATGATGGCGATGCGCTGGCCGTCCTCGCTGAGCACGCCTTCGACGTCGGTGAGCAGCACGAGCAGGTCCGCGCCCACGAGTGGGACGACCATGGCCGCGAGTTGGTCGTTGTCGCCGAAGCGGATCTCTTCCGTCGCGACGGTGTCGTTTTCGTTTACGATCGGCACGGCGCCGACTTCGAGCAGCGCGCCGAGGGCTTCGCGCGCGTTGTTCAAGCGTTCGCGGTCCGCCAGATCCGCGTATGACAGCAGCACTTGCGCGGGGGTAAGACCCAGCTCGCCGAAGGCTTCGTCGTAGCGGCGCATCAGCACGCTTTGGCCGGCCGCGGCAGAGGCCTGGAGCAGCGCCACCTCCTTGGGCTTGGCCTTGTAACCGAGACGACTCCAGCCGAGCGCGATCGCGCCGCTAGTCACGACGACGGTGCCGCACTTCTGATCGGCGAGCTCTGCGATTTGGCGGGCGAGCTTGGCTGGAAACGCAGCGTCGTTGGCGATCGTGCGCGAGCCAATTTTGACGACCAAGCGGCGGGTTTTGACGAGCTCAGGACGAACGGCCACGCGCGCTAATTAGCATACCGGTGTAAGGTTCGGCCGCTCTCGGGAGTTTTGGTGGTGAAATGAGACGATTCCAAGGATTGTGCGCCGGGCTGTGCCTGGCGTTGGGCGTGCCGGCGTGTGGGGCTCGTAGGCCGACGAACGCGCCCGGTTCCGGGCCCGTGATGCATAGCAGTACCGATCGCGGCGCGAGCGAACAGGTATCGATCACGGTCTACAACCAGAACTTCGGTCTGGTGCGCGAGGTGCGTTCCGCGCGCCTGGGTAAGGGCCAAGTCGAGCTGTCGTATGGCGACGTGTCCGCGCACATTCAACCCGAGACCGTTCACATCAAGAGCCTCAACGGAGAGGGCTCGCTGTCCGTGCTCGAACAAAACTACCGCTACGATCTATTGACGCCGGACACGCTGCTCAAGAAGTACCTGGGCAAGACCGTGAAGGTCTATCGGTACAATGAGCACACGGGCACAGACGAAGAGAAGCAAGCCGAGATCTTGGCGGTCGAAGGCGGCGTGGTGCTTCGAATCGACGGCCAAGTGACGTCCGGCTTTCCTGGGCGGTTTGCGTTTCCGGAAGTGCCGGCAAATTTAGTGCAGAAGCCGACGCTGGTCTGGCTCTTGGCAAGCAGCGCCGAAGAGCAGCGGGTCGAAGTGACTTACCTGACCAGCGAGCTCGACTGGCACGCGGACTACGTGTTGTCCGTCGATGCAGACGACAAGCTCGGAGATCTGAACGGCTGGGTCACGCTCCGCAACAACACCGGCACGAGCTATCAGAACGCCGAGCTGAAGCTCGTGGCCGGCGACGTGCAGCGCGTGAGCCCGCTTCCGCCGCCAGCTCCGATGGCTTCCGGAATGATGGCACCGATGGCCGCGCCTGCGCCGCAGTTCAAGGAGCAGGGCTTGTTCGAGTATCACTTGTACGAGCTGCAGCGTCCGACCAACTTGCTGGACAAGGAGCAGAAGCAAGTCAGCTTGCTCGAAGCTTCCGGTATCGTGCTCGAGAAGAAGCTGATCTTCTTCGGCGCCGAGCAATACTTCCGCGGCAACTATGGGCAGGTCGCGTCGAACCAGAAAATCGGCGTGTATTTGGACTTCCAGAACAAGGAAGCGAACCACCTGGGCATGCCTCTGCCGAAGGGCACGGTGCGCGTGTACAAGGCGGACAAGAGCGGTCAGCAGCAATTCATTGGCGAGGACGCGATTGACCACACTCCGCGGGACGAGCGTATCCGCATCAAGCTCGGCGAAGCCTTCGACGTCGTCGGCGACCGCACCGAAACCGAGTGGCAAGCCGTCAGCTCGTGCGTGAACGAGAGCGAGTGGGAGATCAAGCTGCGCAATCACAAGGACACCCCGGAGCACGTCTTGGTCTACGAGCCTGCCGGCGGTGACTGGCAGATCCTATCGTCCAGCTTGCCGGTGACGAAGCAGGACTCGAGCACGTTCACGTTCGACGTGCCGCTCGCGCCGCGTTCTGAAACCAAAGTGACTTACCGCGTTCGTGTGCGTTGGTGCTGACACGTGGCGTGATACCCGAAGGGGTGACGGAGCTGAAGCCTATGAAGACGAAATCAGTGATCGCGAATTTGGCATTCTTGACGGCGTTTGGCTCGCTTGGTGCGGCGAGCGCCGCGGCGGATACGAAGCCGCCAACTGCGCCCGCCCCTGCGGCGCCCGCGAAGAGCGTCTCGACCGAGCAAGACCGAAAGCAGGTCAGCATCACGGTCTACAACCAGAACTTCGGGCTGGTGCGGGAGGTGCGAGAGCTCTCGCAGCTGGGTGCCGGCAGGGTCGAGCTCGAGTTCCGCGACGTGGCCGCCAACATCCAACCGGAGACCGTGCACATCAAGTCGCTCGGCGCGGCCGGCGGGCTCTCCGTGCTGGAGCAGAATTACCGCTACGATTTACTCACTCCGCAGACGTTGCTGGAAAAATATGTGGGCAAACGCGTGCGCGCCTACCGCTACCACGAGCAGACCGGCAAAGAGGACGTCGTCGACGCCGACCTGTTGTCGAATGCCGACAGCCCAGTGCTCAAGATCAACGGCGAAATTACCTTCGGTTACCCGGGACGGCTGGCGTTTCCCGAAGTGCCAGACAACCTGATCGCCAAGCCGACGTTGGTTTGGCTGGTCGACAGCGCTGCGCCCCGCCAGACCGTCGAAGTCACGTACCTGACCCAGAATTTGAATTGGTCCGCTGACTACATCTTGGTTGTCGATGACGCCGACAAGAAGGGCGACCTTACCGGTTGGGTCACGCTCGTGAACAACTCCGGCACGAGCTACAAGAACGCGCAGCTCAAGCTCGTCGCGGGCGACGTGAACCGGGTGCGGGCACCCACGGAGGACATGCAGATGGGCGGATCGCTCGCAAAATCTGCGCGCGCGGAGCAATTCCAAGAGCAAGGCTTGTTCGAGTATCACCTGTACGAGCTTCAGCACCCGACCAACGTGCTGCAGAACGAGCAGAAGCAGGTGAGTCTGCTCTCTGCAGCTAGTATCGGCGTGAATAAGAAGCTGATCTTCTTCGGCCAGGAATATTGGTTTCGCGGCAATTATGGCCAGGTGCTGTCGAATCAAAAAGTCGGCGTGTACCTCGACATCCAGAATAGCGAGCAGAACCACCTCGGTATGCCGCTGCCTAAGGGCACGCTGCGCGTTTACAAGGCCGACAAGAGCGGAGCGAAACAGTTCGTGGGCGAAGACGCCATCGACCACACCCCGCGCGACGAAAAGCTACGCGTGAAAATGGGAGACGCCTTCGACGTCGTCGGTGACCGCAAACAAACCGAGTGGCACGAGCTTGGCTCCTGCGTCTCCGAGAGCACCTGGGAAATCGAAATCCGAAATCACAAAGACACCCCCGTCGAAGTCGAAGACTACGAACCGGTCGGTGGTGATTGGACGATTCTCTCTTCCAGCCAGCTCGCGGAGAAGAAGGACGCGAGCACGTTCACCTTCACGATCAAGGTGCCCGCCCGTGGCTCGACAAAGGTCACGTACAAGGTGCGCGTGAAGTGGTGTTGACCGGGACGCCGTGTACGCAGCTGTGTGCTCGACCTCACCAGTCGGATCTCTGAAAGCAAACCCGCCCGGCAAGTTCGGGTTTCGGCGAGGCTTTGGCGAGCACCGGAGCGGAGCCTACTGCCTGTAGGTGAGCACCGGAGCGCAGCCAAAACGAAGCCCAAACCCGAAATCGCCGGGCGTCGCTTCAGTCAGCCCCAACCCTCTCTCTCCGGGTGGGTCGCCTTCGCCCGTCGCGACTGCCTCACCCGTCCCAGCCTGAGTCTTAACCTTTCTCACTCCCGGCCGGTTTATACACCGTGTCGACTCTCATCGGTCTGATTGTGATGTTCGGTGCCGTGCTCGGCGGTTTCGCCATGGGCGGCGGCCCGTTCCCCGTCCTCCTTCAGCCCGCCGAGCTCGTCGTCATCGGTGGCGCCACGGTTGGTACGGTGATTATCTCCGCGCCCGGCAAGGTGATGCCTCGGGTGCTCGCTTCGCTGAAGAAGGCGTTTCAGAACCATACGCCAAGCAAGGCGGACTACCTCGATCTGCTCAAGCTTCTCTATCAAATCTTGGCGCTGATTCGCCGTGAGGGCGTGCTCGCGCTCGAGCCGCACGTCAGTGATCGCGCGACGAGCTCGCTGTTCGGCTCTTACCCGAGCGTCACCAAGCGCCACCACGCGATGGACTTCCTGGTCGACGGCTTGAAGCAACTAGTCGACGGCTGCTCCGCGGAAGAGCTCAGTATGCTGTTCGACGCCGAGCTGGACACGCATCACGCCGAAGACGCGCAGCCGATCGGCTTGATTCGTACCGCAGGTGACGCCTTGCCGGGTCTCGGCATCGTCGCCGCCGTGCTCGGCATCGTGATCACGATGGCGCACTTGGACGGTGGTCCCGAGGAAATCGGCCATCACGTCGCCGCGGCCCTCGTCGGCACGTTCCTCGGTATTTTGCTGTGTTACGGCATGGTCGGCCCGATGGCGACGAGCGTCGAAATCCAAGGCGCCGCCGAAGCTCGCTATATGGCTTGCATCAAGGAAGCCGTCGTTGCGGCCGCCCGCGGCGTGAACCCGGCAATCGCCATCGAGTTTGCGCGGCGCGCCATCTTCTCCGATGAGCGACCAACGAGCGCCGAGCTCGATAAGGCCTTCGCCGAGCTGAAGGGCAAGTAAGCAATGGCTGGTGCTGGCGGCGGTGGAACCCGCATCATCTACATCAAGAAAAAGGGCAAGGGCCACGCCGCGCATCACGGCGGCGCTTGGAAAGTGGCCTACGCCGACTTCGTGACCGCCATGATGGCTCTGTTCATGGTGCTCTGGCTACTTTCGCAGACCGATCAGGAGACCCGCACCGAGCTGTCCGACTACTTCCGCACCGGCGTGTTCACGGGCGCGCCCTCCGTGCTCAATGGCGGTAGCGGCATTCAAAACAAGGGTTTCTTCGACGTCGTGGGCTCGGCGCATACCCAACCCGAACAGGTGTCGTTCGAGCGCGTCTCACTTGCCGTTCGCGCTCAGCTCACCGAGCTTGCGGGCCAAGATGTGCAGGTCAAGCAGCTCAAGGATTCGATCAAGGTCAGCGTGACCGAAGAAGGGCTCTTGATTCAGATCTTGGATGGCGGACAAAATTTGCTCTTCGATCTGTCCTCGGCCGAGCTCAAACCCAAGCTGATCGAAATTCTAGCGCTGATCGCCCCGGTGTTGGCGCGGCTGGACAACCAGATCCAAGTGCACGGTCACACCGACGCACGGCCGTTCCCGGCGGGCTCTGGGCGCTCCAATTGGCAGCTCTCGTTCGAACGCGCCGACCGCGCGCGCGCGATCCTCGAAAAGAGCGGCCTGCGCGCAGGGCAAGTGTCAGGCGTGTTCGCGCACGGTGCGACCGCACTGATGAACCCGGACGAGCCGTTTGCGCCTGAGAATCGCCGACTGTCGATCTTGGCGGTGCGCAAGGGGATGGAAAAGGTCGCCGCGCGCGGCCGCGCACCGGATGCGCCGGACGAGACGAAAGCCAAACCGGTCGCGCCGTTGTCGCTCGACCCGATCCCGAAGCACAAAGACGACTGATCCTTCAGTCGCTCGCCGAAAGCGGCCGCAGCTCGAGCACCACCAGCTGCGAGGCAAGCGCTGCGTCGAGCAGCAAATCCGTCGAGCTGCTCGCGGGCAGCTCGACCACGTAGCGCCCGGGGCCGTTCTGTTCGCTCAGCCGACAGCCGGCAGCCTCGAGCACACCGGAAAACGCGGCCGCCTTGGTGCCGCGCACGCACAGCAAATAGCGCGTGCCCGGCGCCAGGATTTGGTTGGGCGATCCTTGGGCCAGCACTGCACCTCGCGAAATCACGCACAGCTCTTGGCAGGCATCCAGCAACGCATGCTCTGGGCTGGGTGCGCTCGGAAGGTTCGCAGACACGATCACGCGACTGCGTTTTGCGGCTTCCGTACACAGCCGCGCGATGTAGTCAGCAGGCTCCGCGTCCAAGCCGCGCAGCGGCGTCTCGAGGCACAGCACTGGCGGCGCCGAGAGCGACGCACAGACGATGGCCAAGGCGCGGCGTTCGAAGCGCGCGAGCTGCGACAGCTTGCGCGTGGCCAGCTCAGAGAGGCGGTATTCCTCCAGCGCGTGCTTGCTGTCGGCTAGCGCGCGGGCCGGCGACCCGTGACTCAAGCGAGCGGCGTGGCGCAGGTATTCGAGGACGGAGAACGACCCTGGCAACGGTGGGTCGCAGGGCGCAAAGCCGACCACATTGCGCGCCAGCGCGTGCCGCAGCTCGCAGCCTAGGAACTGCGCGCTGCCCGAAGCAAGCTGGGCCTGGCCCGTCAGCGCTTCGAACAGCGGCTGCCAGTCGCCCACCAGACCGACGCGCTCGGCGTCTATCCTCACGCTGACGGAGGTCAGCAGCGCACTGCCTGCGCGACGGATGGTTACGTCGCAGAGCTCGAGCGTGGCAGGTGCGTCGGGCCGCGTTGCCTCGGACATCACGGCTCTACCGGCGTCATCTCCATCAGCGCGAGCGGGATATCGCTGGTGTGAGCGACGAACGGAGCGAGCGCGCGCACTAGATCCAGGAACTGCGACGGCAAGAGGGACATGGTCGCTGGCGTGCTGTCTTTGATGCCGTCGATACCGAGCAGGCGTCCGATTAAGCTCGTGTCCGGCGGCGGCAATTCGAGGATCGGCCCGTGATCGGAGACATGGCCGAGCTTTTCTGCCAAAGCGATGGCTT
>DATCFJ010000373.1:0-4313 GCA_036509605.1 Polyangiaceae bacterium
CACGGCCTTTTGCCGACACGCGTCGGAACCAACTCGAGCAACTACTTCGCCGCATGGGCGTCGCCGCCGAACCGGGATCTGGAGCGGCAGCGTTTGGGAATGACCACCCTATCGGCAAGGGGCTCGAGGCAACCTATATGAGCCAGCTCACGGACGCGAACGGGTCACTCGAACACCGGCTCGCAGCTGCCCTCTTAGCAGTCCGCGCTTGCTTCTTTTCTACGAACTACGAAGGCTCGGTGTTTGCGATCGAGACTGCGCTCGGTTTGCTCCGATTGAGCAACTACCGACTGAATCAAGGAGCTTTGGTGTCGGCTTGGACGCAACTAGACGGTCCCGCGCTCGACATACCGATGCTGGAGCTCGACGAAACTGCGTTGGGGGACGGTGAGAGTGTGCTCTCGCTGCTCCGACTCCACCTCGGGGTAACCCGTGTATTCTGCGGAGAGCTCAACGACGCCCTCACTGAGTTTGGGCGAGCGCTGACTTGCCGAATCACGCCGGAGCGCATCGCCGACGTGCACCTATATCGCGCGGCGACGATGGCGAAGCGGCTCGGACAAGTAGGATCTGCGTGTGGCGAGATTGGCCGAGGGTTAGACGTATTGCGAGACCGACCGCGGTCGACGGCAGCCCTGCCGACGGCGTGGCTGCACAACCTGCAAGCTCTGACACACTTCCAAGAGAAGCGCTGGGCAGAGGCGCGCGCCGAAGAGGAGCTCGCGCTGACTGCAATCGATGGGGTTTCCGGCGATTCGGCGACACATCTCAAAACGAACCTGATCTCCAATCTCAGCGTGCTTGCCGAGAGCGAAGGAGACTTGCCTCGCGCACTGCAGATCTGGCGCATTTTCGAACCATTGAACCAGAAAATCGGCAGCGCACATGCTGCAAAGGTCCACGCTTATCGAATGGGCGCGCTCTACGCGAAGAACGGGCAAAGCAGCGAGGCACTGGCTGCATATCAGACGGCACTCGGACATGCTGACGCAACAGGCGACGCGTTTCACGGCGAAGCCATTGCCGCAACGATTGGACGCCTATTCCTGTCCGACGGCACGGCGCGCAGCGCGCCAGCAGAACACTGGTATCGGTGCGCGGCTGAGCGAGCGCGAAGCGCTGGGGATTCTCTGGCGTTAGCAAAAGACATGGCCGGCCAGGCGTTAGCGCGTGGAGAGCGCGACTTCAGCGCGCCGCTGGCGATGCTCTCTGTGAATGCCACGCACGACTTGACTGCTCTGACCCTACCCTCGGCGCTCGGCGCCAATGATCGGGCGGCGGTGCTCGCCGCGCTGCCTTTCCGGAGTTCGAAACTCACGCGCCCCTTCGCGCAGATCAACGTTTGAGATCGATGCCCGGCGCTTGGACTCTCGGCGAGGTCTTCGTCCTTCGCCACGCTGGGTTTCCCTTCGATTGGCTGGAGGGGTTGGGGATTTCGAACGCTTTCCGCGAGACAATCGGGGAATTGCTTGCAGCCGAGGAGGCGGGTCGAGCGACGCCCGAACAGCAATGCGCGGCGCGAGCCCTGTACGCCGTCGAACGCGCTCGACTTGGCGAGTGTTTGCAGAATCTCGCCAGGGAACCGAAGGTCCAGGAGGCAGTGTTTCTCTCGAGCCCCGACGTGTTCGAAAACGTCTGGGCCCGCTACGCGCAGCAGCCGCCACCTGCTGAAAACGCCAAAACGCGTCGAACGGAACGTCTCGTATATTCCTACCTGCAACGCTTGTGTGCAAAGAACGAGACGACAAGCTTTTTTGGTCCCATGGGCTACGGCGAGATAGAAGGCGCAGACGACGCGATAGAGCTACTTCCCGCTCAGCCCGAGAGTCGAACCAATATCGCGTATTGGGCGGTGGAAGCGCTCGCCCGCCAAGCGGCATCCGAGCCTGAAATTTGGCACGCGCTGCCGATTCGACCGAGTCCGCTCTTCCGGGTAACGGAGGATTCGCGCGAGGCCCGCTGTGACTCGCTTGAGCGAGTCGAGCCCCTTTCCGACGAGCAAGGGCGGCTGTTGCGCATGCTTTCCGAATGTCAGCAGATAGGGGAACTCTCGCGGAAGCTTCAACTCGACGAAGCCGCGGTTTTGCGATTGATGATGCCGTTACTCGAAGCCGGTGTGCTGGTGAGACGCATCTGGTTCCCGAGCGACGCCGCCGATACTCTCAGCCATCTTCGGCTGGCGCTTGAGGCGCTGCCCGCGACCAAAGCTCGCGACCGCTGGCTTGTGAGTCTTGCCACTCTCGATGCCCTCTGCAGACAATTCGAGGACGCGAGCTTCGACCAGCGGCGTGTGTTGCTCAATGAGATGGAGCTCTTCTTCACCAAGCTCACTCGGACCGCGGCGCGCCGCGCCGGAGGTCGACTCTACACCGATCGCCTGATCATCAACGAGGAATCAAGCTCCCCATTTCGGCTCCGGATCGGGCAAAAGGCGGCCCGAGCTCTTGAAGACGCACTATCTCCCCTGCTGGAGATCTCTGCTGCGTACGGGGAACGCATGCAACGCTCGTGCGCCGACGCGGTCTGCGATCAGCTAGGCAATCAGCACGGGTCGACACCCTTTTTGGCGTACGCGGCCGCACTTCGCGAGATGCAGGTTGCCCCTCCCCGTTTGCCTCCGATAACGACGGACGAGCCGGGCCCTGTTCAATTGCGAGCCGACGTGTGCGGAGTCGCAAGCGAGGGCTCGCGGTTCGCTCTCCCTGACGTGTGCCTGACTCAGCGCCCTGACGGTTCGTTCCGACCGGTGCTTGCGCGTGTGCACCATCACCTGCTGACTCGCGGCTGGCTGCTCGAATTCTACCCTGACCAACTGCGCGCCGATCGCGTCGCCGGCAACTGGCTGGCGCAGGGTCGAGGTGCTTTCGATTTTGTCGAGCTCGCGTCCGGTCGCCACAACAAGGGGTACTATACCTTTCCGGGGGCCCGCGCAGTGCACGCCTCCGCGGAGCTCATCGAGCGCACGCATACCGCCTACGCGGCCGCCGAGCTCAGTGTCACCGTGACATCGGAGCAAATCACATTGCACGGGCCGACCGGCGCGCCCCTAACGCTTTATCTGCCCCTCGCGGATCTAACACTGCATCCGCCCTTCGTCGCTCTATCGCATCCGCCCGTCGTCCACGCGCCCATTCGCTGCGACCAGACGCACTGCCCGCGGCTGGACCTCGGCGAAGCCACCTATCAACGCGAACGCTGGGAGACAACTTTAGAGGGGTGGGGCAAGCTCTCGGGATTCGCGCTGTTCGTCGAGCTGCAGCGAACGAAAGCTGAGCTTGGCTTGCCTCGCTTCGTCTTCGCAAGGGTGTCGGGCGAGCGAAAGCCATTTCTAGTGGATACCGATTGCCCCTTCGCGGTGGAGCTCCTCCGCCATTTTGTTTGCTCAGCGCCGGACGTCACTTTCGAAGAAATGCTGCCTGCACCGGAAGATCTTTGGTTGCGAGATGAGCGCGGCCGCTACACTTGCGAGATCCGAGCCCAGTTCACGCGCAACTGAGCTGCCACCAGGTCGAATCTTGCCTGATTTATTCACGCGCAAATCCTGCGCTGCCCTCTCAGCACTCACTGATCGTGTTTGTAGGCAACGAGGGCGCTCATCGTTTCAGCAAGTACAGCCGCAGCCGTTCACTGGATTGTTCTCAGCAAGGAGGAACGAATGCGAATTCAGCCGACGTCCAATCAACAGACCCAGGTCGAACAAAAACCCGCCCCAGCGGCCAAGGCGGCCTCTGCCGCCGAGCAGCCTGCTGCGAGGGTCAACATCTCGCAAGCCGCGCTGCAAGCGGCCGCCGGCAAAGGCGACGCGGATGGCGACGGTGATAGCCGCTAATCACGAATGGTCGTCAGACAGACGGCGGCGGCTACCTCGGGGATTCCTCGAACGCAGTTGCCGCCGTCGCCGCGTTTGAGCCGAGGGCACGCTAAGGTGACCGATTGGAGCCCGGCGACGGCCTTGCAGTAGCTCAAGGGATCCCTAGCTCCGGAACATTTGCGGCGCGGCCTGCTGTTTGCAGGATGAAGGCACCTTTCATTGCCGCGCGCAGGAACGGGGCAATAGAGCAAACTTCCCGGTTGCAAAGGATCCGCATGAGTAACAGGCGTCGCACGTTTCTAAAGATGCTGGCAGCGAGCCCGCTCATGGGTTGCTCCGGCAACTACTCAACCTACGGCGATACCGGGGGTTCCTCAAGCAGCGGTGGCTCTTCCGACAGCGCCGGCACAGGCGGTGCGTCTGGCACGAGTGGCTCCTCGGGCGCCGGCGGCTCCCGAGTATCGATGCCCGGCGGCGAACCCGCCGGCAACGTGAACACGGT
>DATCFJ010000374.1:0-2406 GCA_036509605.1 Polyangiaceae bacterium
GAGCGGGATGAGTGGCGCGAGCGGGATGAGTGGCGCGAGCGGGATGAGTGCCGGTGGAAGCGCTGCGGGCGGCGCGGGCGGAATGAATGGCGCGGGCGGGCCCCTGCAGTCGGACAGACCGCGGCCATGATCAAGGCGAGCTGCGCCATGTACACCGACACCAAGGCGCTCGCTGCGGCTGATTTTTGCACTCTCTTTCAAGCGACGTGCTCGAACTACATCGACTACGAACCTCTCACCGGCTGCGCTGCCGAACCCGACTTGTGGACCACGTCGTATAACGGGTGGACCCCGAGTCAACAGGACTGTCGGTCCCAACACCTGTGCGCTGCGGCCGCCGGCTCTGCCTCGACCGAGTGCCATTCCGCGCAAGGCTTTGGCGGAAAGTGCATGTTGGAAAGCTGTCGCGGTACGTCCTCGGCTCTGTGCATGCAATAGCAGCTCGCAGCTCGCGCACTCGAGCTTAGGTCGAGGCGCCGACGAAAGAGGAGCTGATTTGACATCCTTCCTTGGTATCCCTCGTCGGATGCGATGGGCTGCGCCAGCTTGTGCCACGAGCGCGAGGCGCGCACGGGCATATTCCGCGAGAAATCGCTATCTCTGCCGCGATAAATGCCGGTACGGATTTTGCGTTAAGGCGTGGCAATGACCGGGCGAAGTTTCTCGATTTGCGGTTTGATTGCTGTGAGTGCTGTCTTCGTGGCGGGCTGTGGGGGGCGCGATTCGGATGGTGCGACAGGGTCCTCTGATAGCTCTGGTGGTTCAGCGACGGCAGTTGGAGATTCCGCCGGCGCAAGCGGCACCTCAGGGACGACGGGGACTGCTACTACTTGGGTGGCAGATCTCGGTGCTGCGTATTGCACGTGGGCAATCCGGTGCGGCCAGTTTCCGGATGCCGCGGCTTGTAACGCTTTCAGGGGGCCTCAGTTCGCGGCCGTCAATTTCAATGCGCCATCGGCCGCCATCACGGCGGTGTCAAAGGGAACGGCCCAATTCGATCCAGCGCAGGCAACGCCTTGCCTGACAGCCCTCGCTAATTTGGACTGCGGCTCCGATTTGCTCGGCGGAGCGCGCAGCCCGGCGGCGTGCGCGGCCGTATTTTCTGGCAGCGTAGCGGACGGCGGTGTTTGCATCGACGACGTGGAATGCGCGAGCGGTTCCATGTGCCTCTTCTCTTCGACTGCAACGTGCGAGGGCAAGTGCACTCCGGCGTCTGACGGAGGCTGTCGCACCAATGACGATTGTACCGCGCAGCAGTACTGTGCGGCTGTGCCAATGCAGGGTTCGGGGGTTTGGGGATCGGGGTCCTGCCAACCCCTCGTTCCCCCCGGAGTGGCTGCGGGCGCGCCTTGCGGAATCCCAGTTCAATGCGCACCAGGGCTCGCTTGCTATGGCGAAGCAGCGCCCGTTCTTTGCAGCGCTTATGTGGGATTGGGAGCGGGCGCAACTTGCGGCGGAATCGGGGGGGGCCCTTCGTGCGCGCCTGGTCTCGCCTGCGTTGCCTCGGACGACGGAATGGCGTCGACATGCACACCCCCAGCGAAGCTCGGAGACGCGTGCACGTCACTCTTCCAGTGCGGCGCGCAATACCTACTGAGCGATCTCGTTTGCGACGAAAGCCACACCCATACTTGTGTGCATCGGTCTTCGACGGGGCCCTGCAAGGTCGTGAACCGGCAGAGCACTTGCGACCCAGCAACGAGCTATTGCGACGCCGCCAGCGGGACGTGCAAACCGTGGCTCGCTCCAGGCTCGGCCTGCGTATTTCCAGCCAGCGGCGTCGATCCGTGTGCGCCTGGGAACAGTTGCGAACCTTCCATCTGTACGTCCTTCCTCAGCGGGTGCACTCCGCAATGAGCGGCTGCTCACTTCGCGATGCAAGCACTCTCTTCTTGCGGCAGCAGTGACGCGGCGAGCGATTCGGGGACAGGTGCGGGCGGTGCGGCGGACGCGACTGCGGGGCGGGAGGCGCTGTGGCTGGGGCGAGCAGCTCGGCTGTGGGCGGCGGCGGCGCGAGCGCAGGTGCTCCCGGGGCCGGTGCGGGAGGTTCGAGCGCTGGCGCGGCCGGCGCCGCCGGCGCCGCAGCCGCAGCCGGTGCCGGGGGTAGCGATGGGGCCGTTGCAGGCGCGAGGCGGCACGGGCCGCGCAGTGAGCACGGTCTGAGCTCAATGATTCAACCAGTTGTTGATTCCATCACCCACAAGAAAGCTCTTCGACGCATCGAGAAGCTGTGGGATGCCAAGCCGGGCTCACGTCAGGAGCGGGAGCTCGACGCCCTTGCGACGCTCGTCGACACTTACGAGCGTCGTGCATTCCCGATCGACGCGCTCAGTCCCGTTGAAGCAATCACGCTACGTTGTGAGCAGCTCGGCTGGTCAAGAAAAGAGCTCGAGCGGCTGATCGGAT
>DATCFJ010000375.1:0-2456 GCA_036509605.1 Polyangiaceae bacterium
TGCTATGGGTCGCATGGCACAGCTCAGCGCGGCACGTCTGGTGCGAGCGCTCGTGCGGCTCGGCTGGGAGCAAGACCGACAGAGCGGAAGCCATGCTGTGCTGACCAAGCCTGGTCGCAACCCAGTCACCGTCCCGATCCACAAGGGGCACACGCTCAAGGAAGGCACCGCACGCGCAATCCTCAAGCAAGCGGGCATCACTGAGAACGCGCTGTTCGAGGTCTACTAGCGAAAGCCGCGCTCGACCCCAGTGCACGAGGAGGGACTTGAACCCCCACGCCTTGCGGCGCCGGAACCTAAATCCGGAGAACGCGTAGCGAGCGGTAGCGAACGAGCGCCAGGGCGGTCGCTCGCGCCACGACTCGCCACCGCTCGCGCCGTTTCGCGAGGCCGGTGGACGATTCGGAGACGATTGGCGCCTGCGCTCGGATTGAAGTCGCAGCCCGCGAAGCCGCGCTCCACGCAGTCGATGCGCTCGAGGCGCCCGGCGTTCAGGTCGGTCTCGTGCTCGCTGGTGTCATCGCCAAGTTGCAGACGGTCTTCGCCGGCGTTGCGAATCCGGTCCGCGAAGAGCTAGCGCTTGGGAAGACCGAAGACTGGGTGACACGCAAGACGGGCCACTGCTCGTCCATCATGCTCGCTGTCGACGAGACGCAGAGACACTCCGTTAACATGATCTCGATTGGCTCGTTGAGCTTCACCTACTTGGCGACCTTGTACAGCCCTGGAGCGCCTCCGAGTACGTAGTAGTAAACGAAACTTTGGTCCTGGCCGACAATCCACGAAGGCTGAGCGCCCGACATGATCTTGACGCCAGCGCCACCGCCCACGGGTGCCTCGTACAGATCGGCGTCGTTGCGCAGCGCGTAGTAGACGAACTTATCGTCCACGAGCATGGTGGTGACCAACGTTGTCGCAACCACTTGCGTTGGTTTCGTGTCACCCTTCTTGAAGCTGTAGATGCCGTCGTGGGCGTCCTCGATATTGCGAGTGAAGTAGAGAGTGTCGCCCATAGGCAAAAGAACCGGCGTAATTTGGTCTGCGGCTTCCGTCTTGATCGCCGTTCCGACTCCCGAAAGCACCTCAGGGACCGCGGTTGGCGTGCCGCCGGCAATCGGCGCGGTGCGAAGCTCGTCGGCCGTGCCGGTGCCGGCATGGGACGACACCCAATACAGCGCGTTGGAGGTGACGTTGAACGCGCTCAGCGCACCGACTCCTTGGTCGACGCTCATGATCTTGGTGCCGTGATCGGTATCGTCTGCGCTCACGTTGCGCGTGTAGATGAAGGCACCCGCGTCGCCCTGCTGATTGGACGCCCAATACATGGCGTTGCCTTGCTGGCGTAGGAATTGCGGGCCCCATTCCGGTGCGAAGATCGCTGTCGGGAGCGTGCTGGCCGGAGCGGTGAGGGACTTTTTGAACACGCCGCTCGAGAAGGCGACGCTCGCCGTGCCGAGCTCCGACCAGTAAGCATCCGTGCCGCTCACCAGCAGGCTTTCGGTGCCAGCGGTCTTCGAGGTCGTGTTGGTGGACGGCCAGATCGACAGCTGGGACAAGCCGTCTAGCGGAAAGCGGTCCACGGCGTACTCGTAGTTCTGGTAGCTGCCCATGAAGATGTTGCCCAGCGCGCTGAACTGCCAGTTGCGTGGACCGAGCGCGGCGACCGCTTGCAGTGGAATGGCGCTGCACATGTTGACCTTGCAGGTGGCCCCCAGCGCGGCGCAGTCGCGACCGCAGGCTCCGCAGTTGGCGTCATTGTTCGCAAGTAAGGTTTCACAGCCGGTGCTCGCGTCGCCGTCGCAATCGGCGTAGCCGTCGGCGCAGGTCAGCACGCACTTTTCATCCACACACGTGGCGGAGCCGTGAGTGGAGGCGCAGGTGGTGGTGCAGCTGCCGCAGCTCGTGACCAGGTTCAAGCTCTGCTCGCACAGGTCGGTGAGATTGCCGTCGCATTCGCCGAAGCCCGCTGGGCAGTCCGGGCCGGAGCCCGCTGCGCCGGCGTTCGACTCACCCGCGAAGGACATTGCTCCGGCAGTGCCACCAGCGCCGCCGGTCGAGGTACTGCCGCTCATACCGGTCGTGCCGCCGCTCATACCGGTCGTCCCGGCGCTGGATTCACCGGCGGCGCCGGCGTCAGGCGTGAAGGTTGGCCCGTTGACCCTCTTTTTCACGGGGTCCGAACTGCAAGACTGCGACACGAAGCCAATGGCCATACCCAAGACCACCAAGCCAGCCACTTTCCTCATGATCATCTAAGTATCCCAGCCCGCCCACCACCGCAATCTTCGCGGTGGTGCGGGGTGATCAGGGCGAGCCGTGCGTTCAGTTTATCTCAATGAGTGCACGAGGAGGGACTCGAACCCCCACGCCTTGCACAATGCGGCAAAGATCTTTTGGGGTCGGGGCCCCAAAAGTAGGGGTGGGGCCCCGCTGAATTACGCGCTTCGTGATCCCCG
>DATCFJ010000376.1:0-2205 GCA_036509605.1 Polyangiaceae bacterium
GAACGCACGAGAGCATGACGCCAGTATCGCGCTGCTGCACGCGCAAGAGAAGAGCAAGGGTATGCGTGCCAAGAAGAAAGGGCACAGCTCGGCCGGTCGAGCACCGAGCGGCAGGCCTTTGCGGCCTGCCGACCTAGAATCATCGATCGCGCGGGGCGCCCGAATCAACGCTAGTGACGAAGCAGGCGTGTGCCGGCCCCTGACACTTGGGTCAGTGTCGATCGCGGCGCGAGTTGGACGAAGGGCGTGCGAAGCCACAGGCGGCGCACGCATCAAGGTGGCCGTCGAGCTCTGCGCCATGAATGTGATCAAGGCGCCGCGAGATTGGCCGATGGGAGGGCGAGGCAGGGGAGGAGCCAAGCGGTGTCCAAACGCCGCACGCCGCACGCTGGGCGCGGGCCGTTCAGAACAAGCTTGCGACTTCGATGCGAACGTCTGGAAATGCTTCGAGCGCGATGGTCTCGCCGACGGCGTAGCGAGCACGCTCCGCGTAGCCGTCCGGACCAGGCGCGCGAAAAACCTCGACCACCTGCTCCGGAACGTTCACCAGCCAGTACTCGAGAAACCCGGAAGCAGCGTACAGCGGAGCCTTGATGTTGCGATCCTTGCTGACCGAGGAGTTGGCGACCTCGATGATGCAATGCGCTTGATCCGGGTGAGCGCGGCGGTAGTCCCCGAGCGGAACGATCGCCACGTCGGGCTCCGGCTCGGATTCGTGCGCGGCAACGATCGGCAGCTGAATGCGCACCGCAGCGCGCCCCAGCAGAACGGGCAGAAGCAGCTCGTTCAAGAGCTGCACCGGACTTGCATGCTGGGGATCGTTTGGACTCATCGTAACCAGCACGCCCTCGATCAGCTCGACACGCTCATCTTCGAACGCCCCCATTGCGACAAGGCGATCGTACTCTTCACGGCGGAGCGCACGAGTCGTCTGCGGGGCGAGCAGCTGCACGTCGAGCATGTGCGCGTACTCTAGCACGGATTGTCCATCGGTTTTTTGCCAAGACCGGTTGGTGGAGTGCCAGACGGTCCAACCGTCGCTTCACCGAGTCAGTCACGGTGTTTCGTTTCGCTTCACATCGCTTTGCAGCATTGCAAGGTCGACGCCCGTTCGATAAAGGAGTCTTGCTCTCGTTGAAATGTGACGGGTCGGGGTGCCGTTCTAGAACCATGCTCTGGTGGCGCACCATGCGCCGTAAGAGCCAGTCTTCGGCTCGCATCCGGACGAGGCGATGGCCAATGCGACTGAATCGAATGTCCCATCAACTGCTCGGCTCCGCAGCTCTCATCGCCGTGCTCGTCGCTTGCGCAGCCCCGCCGTGCTCGTCGCTTGTGGCTCGAGCACGTCGAGTGACGGCAATGCCGCCCAGAGCAACGGGGGCGCGTCCGCGGGCGGAGGTGCCTCGAGCGTGGGGGGCACGATCGGCAGTGGCGGGTCGAATACAGCGCCGCCTCGGGGTCGCGCGACCAGCGTTGAAGCGGGCAGCGGTGGACTGGGGAATGCTGGCGGCCACGTTGCTGCGTCAGTACAAGGACACCGTCAAGAACGACGTGCCCGGCAATGCCGCTACCATCAACGACAACCTCGCAAGTTGCCCGCTCGCGCCCGCGTTCCGAGCGCTAAATCAGCGTCGCGGCAGGGGCGATCACTCCCTGGGACTGGTTTCCCCCACCGAACGTTTGTACGAAGAAATGACGATGAACCAGCGTTCGGGCTCGCCTCCAAGAGTAAGCACGACCAAGCCGCAAGCTCTTGCAACGGCGCGGCCTGCACCGATACCCGCGGCTTCAACGCCGCCACCGACGCTCGTTCAGACGGTAATATCTCGACAGTGATGATGATCGTGGGCGGCGTTGGGCTGGCTGCGGGTATGACGCTGTGGCTCACCGCGCCGAAAGCGAGCAGCGACGCGCCGTCGGCACAGGTGGGTTTGGGCTTCGACGCGGTGCAAGTGGAGGGGGCGTTCTGATGCGGGTTTTGGCCGTTTTCGAGCTGGGCCGCGCTGGCCAGCGGCCATACTTGGCGGCTGCGCGTCAGCGGCGGAGCTGTAGCCCACTTTGCCTCTGGATCGAAACAAGGATACCCGCCTCTGCACGGGCCTGGCACTACGGGGAAAGCAGTGGCGGCCGGCGACCAGCGGACGACGAGGCTCGCGGTGCTCGGCGACGAATAGAGGGTGATCATGCAGTGTCCCTGATGGAAGA
>DATCFJ010000377.1:0-3972 GCA_036509605.1 Polyangiaceae bacterium
CCGTCCGAGTATTTCAGCTTCGACAGCGCGCCGCCGCCGGGGCAACTGAGTGCGGCAGACAGCACCGCACCTTACGCTGCGATTTCACGCCAGAACGCGCCCACCGCCCGGCCCGCTGCGGCTGCGAAGCCGCCGCTGCCCGCGCGCAGCCCCGGCGTGCCGCCGTTCTCGCCCTCGCCCACTGGCCTCGAGCTGGCCGACTTGAGCTTCGACAGCCTGACGTCGATCAAAGCGGCCGCGCGCGCGGAACCGCAAGTGGGCCACGACCCGCGCGATCCGGTGCTCGAGCTTTCATTCGAAGAGGTCGGCGCGACCGAACCACCGAAGGAGCCGGACACCGGCCCCATCGGTGAAATGAAGGACCGCTACGCCATGGGCGACTTCAGCGGCGCGCTGGTGATCGCCGAGGGCATCCTCGAATCGAATCCGGAAGATCTCGAAGCGCCTCGCTACGCGCAAAGCTGCCGGGACGTCCTGACGCAAATGTATTCGGCGCGGCTCGGCTCGCTCGATCAAGTCGTGGCTATCGCCGTGCCCAGTGATCAGATCCGTTGGCTGACGCTGGACCACCGGGCGGGCTTTCTGCTGTCTTTGGTCGACGGCGGCTCAACCGTCGATCAGATCCTCGACATCAGCGGCATGACGCGGCTCGACGCGCTACGCATCATGTATCAGCTGCTCGACCAGCGCGTGATCTCGCTCGGCTGATTCGAAAGCCTAGCAAGCGAGCGAAAATGCGGCGCGCGGCACAAGATTTGCTGATTGGTGCGGCATTTTCCGCGCTGTCAGGGTT
Organism: Polyangiaceae bacterium; assembly: GCA_036509605.1. Classification (GTDB taxonomy): domain Bacteria; phylum Myxococcota_A; class Polyangia; order Polyangiales; family Polyangiaceae; genus PMG-095. Next base: position 794 of record DATCFJ010000377.1, read on the forward strand.
GGCGCTGCTGGCGCTTTCAAAGGTCCAGAGCGCCAGAGCGCCCACCGCGACTATCAGCCCCAGCGCCGCGAGCTTCGCCGGCGAGCCAGGGCCGGACAAGGTCGCGTCCTATGACATCGACGCCAAGCTCGATGCTAACGCGCATCGCATCACTGCCCACGAGACGATCCATTTCGTCAATCGCTCATCCGCCACGCTGAAGGAGCTCTGGTTTCACCTGTATCTGAATGCGTTCAAGAACGACAAAACGCTCTTCTTGCGCTCACCCTTCGGCGCAGGGCGAAGCGGAGAAAAGGCCCACGAGTACGGCTACATCGACGTCAAAAAGCTCAGTATCGTCGGCGGAGACGGCGCAGATCTGTGGCCAAATCGCGATCGGCACAGCCCGAATGATCCCGATGATGAAACGGACCTGCGTCTACCGCTGCCGAGCCCACTCGCGCCCGGCGCTAGCCTGAGCCTCGAGCTGACATTCGAGGACCAGCTGCCCGAGATTGTCGAGCGCACGGGCTACACAGGCAGCTTTCATTTTGTTGGGCAGTGGTTCCCAAAGCTTGCTCGGCTCGAGCCTGATGGTCAGTTCGCGCACTTCTCGTTCCACGCCCAGAGCGAGTTTTATGCCGATTTCGGCGACTATGACGTCACGCTCGACGTGCCCGAGGCATTCCGCGTCGGAGCCTCGGGCACGCTCGATCCGAAGCCTGCTGCGCATGAGCCGGGCCGAAAGCTCCTCCACTACTTGGCGCCGAACGTGCACGACTTCGCGTGGACAGCCTGGGACAAGTTCGAGACACGCAGCGAGCGCATCGCCGGCACCGAGGTGAGCGTGCTTTATCCACCGCATCATGAGCGCAATGCGGAGGCCGAGCTCGACAGTGTGCGCTTCGCACTGCCCCACTTCAATGCGCGCTACGGCGCATACCCCTACCCGACGCTGACGCTCGTTCACCCTCCGGAAGCCGCCGAGAATGCCGGCGGCATGGAGTACCCGACGCTGATCACGACTGGCGGCCCGTGGTACGCCACGCTCGGCGGCGGCCATTTCATCGATATCGTGACGATCCACGAGCTCGGGCACCAATGGTTCTATGGGCTCGTCGCCAGCAACGAGCACGCATCGCCCTTCCTCGACGAAGGGCTGAATAGCTACGCCGAAGCCGAAGCTATGGAGGCTCGCTATGGCATGGGCGCGGTGTTCGACGGCTTTGGTCTCAGCGTCAGTTCGACCGCGCTGAACCGCGTTTTCTCGGCTGCACGCGGCGCGGATGAGCCCGTCGCACAAGGCGCAGCGGATTTCGCGAGCTTTCGCAATCTGGGCGCGATCGTGTACAGCCGGACCGCGACGGTCATGGCCACCATGGCGCGCGTGTACGGCGAAGAGCGTGTGGCTCGCGCGGTCGGCGACTACACGCGTCGCTTTCGTTTCCGACACCCGGGCCCGAGCGATTTCATGGCCGTGATGCAAGAGGACCTGGGCGCGGACGCAGCCAGCGCGCTGTCGACAGCGCTATTTGCACGCGGCACGGTGGACTACCTGGTGCGGGAGATTTCCAACGCGCCCGAGCCAAGCGCGGCCGGCGTGTTCGACGGCCCAGCCGGCCGACAGAAGAAGAAGCCCGACGCGCCGCACGCGATCGGTCAATACGCCGGGCGTGTGGTCGTTTACCGCCATGGCACGCTCGAGCTGCCCGTCGACATCGAGCTGACTTGCGAAGACGGCACTCGCCAGCGCCAACACTGGGACGGTCACGGTTTCACGCACAACGTGGACTACGCGGGGCCCTCGCCGATTGTGACGGTCAGCGTGGATCCCGAGCAGCGTATCTTGCTGGACGACGACCTGTCGAACAACTGGGTCAGCACAAAGACCGTGCGCGCGCCGCGCGTCTTCGAGCGTGGCCTGTACGTCGCCCAGCTCTTGCTCGGCGCGGTGGGCCCATGAATCAGGCTGTTTTCTCGAGCAGGCTGGGCCGGCTGCCCGCGAGCGCAGCCGCCGGCTGCCTGCTTTGGGTCTCGCGCACGCTGGTCGGCCTGCTCGCCAGCTACCCGATGCTGAACGCGATCGACGCAACCGGCATTGGCGGCGGTCCAGACCGCGATGCCGTGTTGTTTCGGCCGGGCTCGCTGTTGCTGCTCGAGGGAGTGCGCGTCGGCCTGCCCTGGCTCGGCTCCGCACTGAAGACAGCGCTGCTTTTGAGCGCACTCGGCGCGCTGACCGAGCTCATTCCCTTGGCCTGCGCATTCGATTTCTTGCGCGACGAAGAGCGACCCTTCGGAGCGCGCGTGACGCGAGGCATCCAGTGTTTTCCACGCTTCCTCGCGTTGGGCGCGATAGCGCTGCTCGCCCAAGTTGCGTTGCTGCTGGGAGCGAGCCTGCTCGCTGGGGCCTTGAAAACGGCCTTACAATCAGCCGATGAGCGTGCGCTCAGCATCGCGCCGGTCGCGGTCCTCTCGCTCGCGCTGCTCGCGAGCTTGTGGCTAAACGGAGTGCTCGATCTCGCCCGGGCAGGCGTCGTCGAGCGAGACCTTGGCGCGCGCGACGCGCTACTCCAAGCGCTGACGATCTTGCGCGAACGCCCGCTCGACGTGTTGAGCGGCTCGTACGCGAGCGCCGCCGCCGCCAGCTTTGCTTACCTGACAGCCGCCTGGCTCGTGTCCCGCCTCGATCTCACGCAGCCATTCGGCTCGCGCATCGCGCTCTGCTTCGCAGTGCACCAGCTCGCCGTCTTGTTCGCCATCGCGTGGCGCGTCCGCTGGCTCGGGCGCACGCTCGACTTGAACGCCGAGCTCAGCGAATCAGCCGGGGACTAACTTGCGGTACACTTGAGCGTAGCGACGCGCCGCGCGATCCCAAGCCAGATCGAGCCGCATCACCCGCCGCCGAAGCCGCGCAAAGCCCGGGTTTCCATAGGCTGAAAAGCCCCGCGAGAGGGCGCCCAGCAGGGCCTCCGCGTCCAACGTGTCGAACAGAAATCCGGTGCCAGTCTCCAGCTCGGCATCGGCATCGACGATCGCGTCGACCAGGCCTCCGGTCGCAAACGCAATCGGCACGGCGCCGTACCGCTGGGCGAACAGCTGACGATTGCCGCCCGGGCCACCCGACGAAAGCACGACCGCCAGATCCGCCGCCGCATACAGCTGGCGCAAGAAGCGATCATCGACCGACGAGACGCACGCCA
>DATCFJ010000378.1:0-2155 GCA_036509605.1 Polyangiaceae bacterium
GAGCACGACGACGCACGCAATCCAGCTGTCGTCGCCGAGTTGGTTGGGGATCACGTTGGAGCTTCGGCAACCCGCAACCTCGATGGCTTTGCCTCGGCTTGCGTGGCCAACGTCGCCGCATTGATCATCGGCGCGGCGCTGACCTCGATAACGCCGGGTAGCGATCCCCTCACCTTGCTGGTGTTGCCGCTCGTCGTGCGCGCGTTCGGCGTGATCGCATCGGCCTTCGGCCTGCTGCTCGTGCGAAGTGACGAAGTCAGCAGCCTGTCTGCCGCGCTGCTGCGGGGGTACCTATCGACCGCGGCCATCGCTCTCACCGGCATCGCGGGCACGAGCTACTGGTTGCTCGGCGAACACTTCTTGTCAGCTTGCGGCGCGGGGGCGCTCGGGCTGGTTTCGGTGTTGCTCGCCGCGCACGCTTTAACGCTGCGGCTCGGGCGTCGGAGCCTGGCGATTCGCGACACGAGCGAAAGCTTACGCCTCGGTGGCGGCGCGACGATCGCGACGAGCCTGGGTGCCGGGTTTGAAACCGCACTCTTGCCTCTGGCGATCTTGGGACTCGCGGCAGGGCTGTGCGTCGCCATCGGCGCACATTCCGGCATGCCGGCTGGAATCGAAGTGTGTTTGTTGGTGTTTGCCTTGGCGGCGCTTTCGCTCGCGCCATACGTATTGTCGGTCGCGACGCTCGGCTCGGTTGCGGACGGCGCTCGCGGCGTGGCCAACATGAGCAACGCCGACGGCGAGCTCAAGCGCCGCTCCGCCCGGCTCGATGACGCGAGTTTTCTCGGCTCCGCGGTAGCGCGCCAGTACGCCACGTTCTCCGGCGCGCTGTCTTCGCTGCTCGTCGCCTGGGCAATTACCGGCGAGGCTCGTGGCGGTGGTTCCGCGGCACCCTCTGGCGCGCCGTTCAGCTCGGCCTTAGTTTGGTGTGGCGCACTCGGCGCCGCCGTCGTGTTGAGCTACGCGGGGTCGGTCGCGCGGGCCTCGGTGCGCGGCGCCCGCGAGGTCTCCGCGGAGGTCGAACGCCAGCTACGCGGCTTCCCGCGCGAGCACGGCGTAGCTCAGGTTCCAGGCGACTACACGCCAAGTTACAAGAGCTGCGTCGAGCTAACGAGCGCCGTGTCTTTGCGCGGCGTGCTTTCGCCAATCGGCGCCGGGCTCGCGGCGCCGGTGTTGCTGGGCGTGGCCCTGCGCCTGCTATATCGCAGCTTTGCGCCGGAGCTTCCGGCGCTCGGGTTGACCTGGTTCGTCGTAGTCGCTTCGCTCAGCGGGCTGCTGGCAACCTTGGCCGTCGATGCTACTCGAGCAACCTTGGGTAGCGTGCGCCGCGCCAACCGCGGGCGCGAAAGCGGCAGCAACTTTTCCAACTCGATTACCGCGGACGCATTGTCCGACATTTTTGGCAACGCAGCCGCCCCTGCGCTGCAACTGCTCGTCAAGGCCACCGCCGCGGCGGCGCTGATCATCACTCCTTTCCTTATCTAGATCTTGGAGCTCGTCGCACGAGCTCTCGTGTCACCCACACCTGTCATGAATGAAATGCTAGCTACCCCTGACCCGAAAAGAGGCATCCGTGTCGTCGCTGTCTGATGCCCTCTCGACCCTTTCCGACCGTGGACTAAGACGCTTGCTCGGTGCGCGCACCTTCTTGCGCGGTCTCGATTACGAGAAGCGGAAGGTCGTCGAAGACGTCAGCGTCAATGAAGCGAGCGCACAGGGCCGCGTCAAGGGCTCCGACCCCGATCCGTACGAGGTCGCGATCCGACTCGGCGGCGAGGGCATCACTTCGAGCTGCACCTGTCCGGCGTTTCAGAAGACCAACCAACACTGCAAGCACGTGGCAGCGTTGCTCATCACCGTACGCAACAAAGCGCGTTCGCAATTGCCGCGCCGCGAAGCTCCGGCTCAGCCGCTGCCGCACGCCCCCGCGCCACAGCAGAACAACGGCAGCGCCAACGGCAACGCCAACGCCAACAACGACCCGAAGGGCGGCCGTCGCCGCGACCGCCGCCGCAGGCAGCAGCAGACACCGCAACTGCCTACGCCGGTCAGCCATTACAATACTCCGCACGCAGCGCCGGCGCCCGCAGACATGAGCGCGCGCCCGACCGGAATCGGTGCTTGGCTCTCGCCCGACGGGACTCAGCGCACCTTG
>DATCFJ010000379.1:0-3649 GCA_036509605.1 Polyangiaceae bacterium
GGGTGCGGCGCCGCTGCGCGTGACCAAGCAGGAGCGGCGGGAGGCCGAACGCCAACGGCAGGCGCACCAGGCTCAACAAAAGTCAGCCAACAAGCAGCAGCGCAAGCTCGCGCGCCAAGAAGAAGCGCGGCGTACGAACGACCGCCGTCGCGCCGAGCAACAGGCGCAGGCGGAGCGCCGCGCCGAGCAAAGCCCTAGCCCGAAGCGCGACAAGCCGGCGAAGGCCGAACGCGAACCCCGGACGCCCTCACCCAAGCTGGTCGCCAAGAAGGCTCGTCGTCAGCAAGCCTCTCGAGCCACGCCGCCTGCAGCGCCCGCCAGCAGCAGCCGCCCGGTGGTGGTCAATGAAAGCGGCATTAAGAAGCTCATTCCCCTGGTGGCGATCGCAGTCGTCGTGGGCGGCACCCTGTGTTTTGCGCTGCTGCGCGCCGCCGGTCACTAGTCGGCGGGAGACCGGTGAGGATACTCAGCTTAACAATCCGAAATACCCCGGCAACACCAGCTCAGGACGCCGCACTCAAGCTTCAACGAGTGCAATCCTCATCGGCCATGGTCCCGTCCGAAGAACCCGTCGAACACCTGAGCGCCCTGTACGTCGAGGACGACGACCGCCTGGCTCGGCTGACCGCGCAGTACCTGCGCTCGCACGGCGTGGAAGTGACGGTGGTCCCGCGCGGCGACCAAGCGCTGAGTGAAGCACGTTCCGCGCATTCCTGCCGGTACATGCGGTCACCAGCGTTCCCGCCGCTAGCGCCTGAGCTGCGCGCTTAACAAAGCGCAACGAGCGCGCAGTACGGGCGACACTCCGGGCCGTAAGGTTTCCTATCGGGACGGCTGGCGCCGCCCTCGCGCCGAGCCGATGCTCGGCCTCGAGCAAAGGAGCCGACACATGACTCGAAAGCTGCGACTCTCACTGAGCTACGCGCCGTTCGCGCTGGCAATTTGGGCGTGCAACGTGGCCTGTGCGGCGAATGGCGAGCGCCGCGGAATGCCCGGCGTGCGTCCGACAACCACCGCAACTGCGCCCTCGGTCCCCGCAGACGAAGCCGATCCGCCGCCCGCGACGCACAAGCCTCCCCAAGCGGCCTTCGATGCCTGCAAAAGCCTGAGCGAAGGCGACACATGCAGCGTCAGCTTCAACGGTCACACGATGAACGGCACTTGCCGCAAGGGGCCCAACGGCGAGGCCGACCTGGCCTGTGTTCCGTCTCATCCGCCAGGTCCCCCGCCTTCGGATTCGCCTTCAGGTTCTGACGCCAGCTCGGCATTGCGAAGTATGTCCTACGGAATCTGAGCACTCGCCGCGTGCGTTCCTGCTTCGACTGGCACGTCGCCAGCATCACCAGGGAACGCCACCATGCCTCATCATCAGTATACGGAAAGTGTGATTCGAACGCTGGCTCTGCACTTGGGCGTGCCAACTCGCGAGGTCCTTTTGACCCACGATTTACGGCGAGATTGGCGGCTGACGCCGCTCTCGCTCGTGGTCGTGCTGCTCGAACTGGAACGCGCAGCTGCCCTCGAGCTACCGTGCGAGGAGCTGTCCAGCGTACGCACGGTAGCCGACCTGGTAACCAAGTTTCGGGCTTGGGTGCACCAGAGTGACGCGCACAGCAGCGAGCTCGTGCCTGTTCGCGCGCGGCGCTCTCGTTCGTCCCTGAGCGAACGGCGCATTCGTCGCGAGCTTCATCATCTACGCTGGCTCGAACACCCCGCGCAGACGCGGATCGTGCGCCCGCTGCGCGCGGTCGCGATTCAGACCGGAAGCAACGAGACCGCAGCGCGGCGCGCTGTCAGCCGGTGAGCGCCAGACCGGGATCGGCCTGCGCTTGCTCCAAACCTGGCCTGTTCGCGGCTGGCGCGTGCTCGTCAGCGCCGTTGTACATGGCCAAGCGTCGCTTCTCGGCGCAGACAATTTCGGCGACAAGGTCGTGACAGCCACCGCAAGCAGTGGCCGCGCCGCAGTGATCGCCAACTTCGGCGACGCTGCAGGCGCCCGTGGTTCGGACGGCACGACGGATATCTCGGTCAGTGAGGGCGTGGCAGTGACACACGAGCATCGGCTTCAAAGAAGCGTAGCTTGTTGATAATGCAAATCAACTACAAGTTCAGCGAGCTCGCGCGAATCCGAAAATGCCCAATAAAAATAGGCAGTTAACGTCTGGCGCGAGGCGAAATTCTCAGCCGGGATGCAGAGAATCGTGGTAACGACGAAGCCATGCGCTCCGACCCCGAAGTGATCGATTTCCTAAACGAGCTTTTGACGTCCGAGCTGACGGCCATCAACCAGTACTTCATTCACTACAAGATGTGCGCGAACCAGGGTTACGGTGCCCTGGCCCACAAAAAGCGCAGCGAGTCGATCGAAGAGATGAAGCACGCTGACGTAGTCATCGAGCGCATCCTGTTCCTCGACGGCGTGCCCAACATGCAGCGTCTTAGCCCCGTGCGCGTGGGTGAGGAACCGCTCGAGATGAACAAGTTGGACCTTGCCCTAGAGCTAGAAGCCGTCGAACGCCTGCACCGCGGCATCAACCTGATGAACGCCAAGAGCGACCACGGCACCCGCGACCTGCTCGAGCGCATTCTCAAGGAAGAGGAAGAATCCGTCGACTGGCTCGAGACGCAAGCGAGCCTCGTGAAGGATATCGGACGCGAGCACTATTTGGCGCAGCACTTGAAGAGCTCTTAAGCGCGGAAACGCCGACGGGGTTCATCGGCTATATCCGCGCCGCAATTCGCGGCACCAAAATCGACTGGGAAGCGCAATGCGAGGTGCGTTGCGGATTGCGAGCGCACACATTCCACAACGTTGCTGCGTCGGCGCACGCACGCCAACTGCGCCGGCGGAGGCGCGTCGTCACTCCGCGCTACGCGCGACCGTCATCCCCAACATCGGAAGCGCCACCCTCACCAGAATGGCTAGGTCGGTCGATGATCGCGATCGAGGCGCCCGGCTGGCGAGGCGCGACGAAGGCGCATACTGCGGGTATGTAACTGAGGAGCAACGAAGCCAGCCGGGATGCATCGGCCGCGAGAGCGATCGACCTAGCTATTCGAGGGCCCTAAGCTACTTCAGTCGGCCGTCGAGCGCGACGGCGGCGTTCGCCGTCATCGTTGCCTCGCGCAGCAAGCGGAGCGCGGCTGCTTGGTCTTCGGAAGGCGGCGTGTGCTTCAGGAGCACGATCGCGAACGCCTTCGCCGCAGCGTGGATCGCGTCGTAGTGAACGAGTTTGTCGGCCGTCGGGGTGTGATGCTCAAAGACATATTCTGGATCGAAGTCGAATTGGCTCATGAAGGTCTCCGTGGAGCCCGAGTCTAACTCAATGTAACGCGCGACCCCAGACAGGGATGCGACCATGACTGGACTCTCAAGGACGCTTGGCAGAACACCCGCCCGCCAAGTTCTGCGTTTTGGCGAACGCGCCCCGTGACACCCGAAGGGGTGGGCTTTCGCGAGCACCGCACCGGAGCGTACTTCCTGTACGTGAGCAGCGGAGCGCAGCGAAAACGCCGCGCTTCGTGATACCCGAAGGGGTAAAGCCAAAACCAGAAATCGGCGGGCGTCGCTGCTGCTTAAGATACCGGTGATGGTAGTGGCGCTTGGCGCCGCAGCGTCACCACTTGAGCTCGTTCCGTTGGGCGCTGA
>DATCFJ010000380.1:0-2408 GCA_036509605.1 Polyangiaceae bacterium
GCCACGCGGCCGTCCATCATGTCGCTCGGCGCCACGATGTCGGCGCCAGCGCGGGCTTGCGCTACGGCCATGTCCGCCAAAATCGGCACGGTTACGTCGTTGTCGATGCGGCCGTCGATCAGCACTCCGTCGTGGCCGTCCGATGAATACGGATCGAGCGCGACATCGGTAATCACGAGCAAGCCGGGCACTGCCGACTTCAACGCGCGCACAGCACGCGGCAAAAGCCCCGCGCTGTTCGTGCTCTCGGCGCCTCGGGAATCCTTCAGCTCGTCGGTTAGGGCCGGAAACAGCGCGACGCCGGGCACGCCGAGCGCAAACGCGCGCTGCGCCGTCTCGACCAGCAAATCGATCGACAACCGCGCTTGCCCGGGCATGGACGCGATGGCCGAGCGCTTGTTCTCGCCGTCTTGCACGAACATCGGGTAGATGAGGTGCTGCGGGCCAAGGGTAGCCTCTCGGACGAGACTGCGGATCTGCGCGTTATACCGGTTGCGGCGAGGACGGGCGAGCATGGCCGCTCTAGCCTACCACGCGGGCCCAGAGCGCAAGCCAGCGAGCCCGAGCGAGGCGCTCAGCCGCCTTCTAAAGTGAAATCCCAATTCTCTTGGTCGCAGGCCGTCGCCAGCTCACGACGCAGATCCGCGAGCGCCAACGCCGATGGGATCTGCAGCGCGGCTTCCAAGATGAACATCGGGGTGCCGCTCTCCGGCGCATACGCCAGCCGACTCTCGAGCGATGCCACGTTGACGCCGCGCCCTGCCAATACAGAAGACACGCCCTGCACGATGCCGGGGCGATCGACGCCGCTGACGCGGATGCGGTAGGGCAGAAAATCCCGCGGCGCTTGCGGCGACGAAGTCGGCTTCGAGAGGAGTCGGAGGCCGAGCCGCTCGCCGAGCTGCACGCCGCGCGACTCCACCGCGGCGATCGCCTTCTCGTCGCCCGAAAGCAGCATCAAGAGCGCGAACTCGCCGCCCAAGATCGCCATGCGGCTGTCCTCGAGATTCGCGCCCGCGGCCAGCACCATGGCCGAAATCTCATTCACTAGGCCGGGCCGATCCGGTCCGAGCGCGGTGAGCACCAGATAGGTCTTGTTGGTCATGATCTGCAGCTACCTAGTAGCCAACAGAGCCCCTGCCCGCAAGCTCCCCGCGACGGGAGACGCCCGCCTCAAGCTCGCACGCGTGCAGCGAGCCGCTCGAAATCCTCTAAGAATCGTCGGTCGTCGCCGGTCTTCTGGATTGCGCCGACGGCGCCGGTCGCGCGCAGCTTGCTTTGCAGCTCGGCGGACTCGAGTGAGGAGTACAAGATGATGGCGATGTCTTTGGTGGCGCGGCGCTTTTTTAGGAGCTGCGCGAGGTCCGGTCCGGCCAGCGCCGGCATGTTCACGTCGAGCAGCACGATGTCGGGTTGGAACTCGGCCGTCCATTGCGAGGTGCCCAGCGCTTCCTCGCGCGTGTGCACTTCGTAGCCGGCGCCCTGTAGGCGTTCCTTCGTCACCTCGAGCACGATCGGATCGTCATCCACGATGAGGATGGTCCCGCGACTCATCGCACTTCCGGGGGGTACGGCGTTGTGATGGGGGAATGAGAGACGAGCGACACTTGGGGAGCGATCTCGACGCGTTGCTGTTCAGCTATGGCTCCAAAACGGCCACAAGACACGGGAGATAAGCCGGCTCCGGTGTAGGTAAAAAACCGCTCAAACACCCAAATAGTCGAAAAACTCCGCGGCGGTCTCGGGCTTTCGGCCGCGCCGTTTGCGCTCGGCCTGGCGGGCATTCCAGGCCGCCACCTTGTCTTGGTACGTCTTCGTGGCGGTTTGGTGCTTCCCGTGCAGCACCTGGATCTTTCCGAGGTCGTTTTCGCCGTCGAGCTCGTACTTACAGTTGGTCGCGTCGATCAGCTTGAGCCGACGCAGCTTGCCGGCGTCCTTACCGGTCTCGTGAAAGCTCGGATCGAACGGGAAGATACGGCAGCCGAGCGGCCGATGACTGTAAATCGTGCAGCGATCATCCGAGCCCAGGTAGCGGCAACCGCCGCCCTCGTGTTTCAGCACCATGACCCGTTTGCCCTGACGAAGCGTCACGAATGCCTCCGGCTCGTCGTCCATGTCGATGCCGTTCTTGTCGACCCAGCGCACGACGTCCGGAGGCGGCTCGCCGGTGTGCTTGACGATGCGCTTGATGTCCGAGTCGGTGAGCGGCAAGAGCGGGTCTTTGCAGCAGTTGCCGCACTGAGTGCAGCGGAACTTCAGATACTTCTCGCCCGTGGCCACTGTCCCCGCGTTCTATCAAAGACTCGAGCCTCAGTCGAGAGCGGGACGAGCACGTGTTGCGAGCGTTATTGGCAAGGCGCAATGCCGCTGAAGTCACTGCCGTTGTCGCACGCGGGCTCTGGGCCCTG
>DATCFJ010000381.1:0-3077 GCA_036509605.1 Polyangiaceae bacterium
TGGGATGAAGGACATCGCCAGCGAGATCTTGCACGAATTTGTGAACGGCGTCGTATTCCAACGGAGGAAGTTTCATGCCTCCTCAACCCGCCGTTGTCACCATGGATTCCTGCGTCGCACGCGCACAGCCGTGCGCCACGCGTTGTCGAAGACCTACGCTTCAGATCTCACGCGATCCTTGAGGGGATCTTTGAGATGTTCACCTGCGGCTCGATCAGCCATTCACTGTTGGGCGTCTTGAGGACGTGGCAGGGCTTGCCGCCGTACTGCGTCGGCGTCCACGACCGCAAGCCGGGCACGTCCGCGCGCGCCTGCAATGCGAGCAAGAACTTTCTCTCTAGCTCGCTCTCGGTCAGGTCGTCGATCGGCGCGTCGGACAATGTCTCGACGCTCACGAGATCGCCGCGCGCAGCCAGGATCAAGTCGATCGTCGCAATGGCCTTGGCGCGAGAGACGAGCGGGATCTCGTGCGATTGCTGGTACGCATAGACGCAGCGGTAGCAGCCATCCTTCTTCTCGTCTTGTGCGCAGCGGCAGGTCTGCATGGCGTCCCGCGCGTTCTCCAGCACGTCCAGAATCCCGTCGCGCTTCCAGAGATCCGCCAAGTAACCGGTTCCGCCCGGAACTGTGTCGTAGACGACCAGAAATCGGCGCAGTTCGCCGCTTCGCGGCTCGTTGGCGAGCGTGACGGCGAGGTGGTCTGGGTGCCCGAGGAATTTCTTACGGAAACCCAGGAATAACGCCGCTTTCAGGCTGTGAAGCAGCACCGGATCTTCGAGCTGCGAGACGGGCAACAAGAGGCGGATGGCCTCGGATCGGAACTCCCGATACAGATAGATGCGCTCGAACGCGGGCTTGTCGTTCTTGCGGCGCACGCCGCAGATGGGACTGTGATCGGGCTTGGCTTCGGACTCGGATACCTTGCCGCACAGTTTGCACACCAAAAAACCGCGTTGCGCGATGTCTTGCCCGGCGAGGCTCGTGGCTTTCGCCGTATCGAAGCGCCGGCCGAAGTTGACCTCTCGGAGTAACTGCCGCTGCAGCAGTTCTACCCCGAATACCAAGTCAGACCGGTGCACCAGGCGCGCGCCCGACCAATTCTCTTTGCTGACGTCAATCAACTCGGCCAGACGATAGCTCTCACTGTCTCGCTCTTCAGCATCATCGGCCGTGCTCGCCTCCAGGCGATTCATCATTGAAAGCGCGCGTCGAAAGCGTACGAGCGGGCGACGCTGGCCCACGTCCGACCAGCTCGGATCTTCGCAGCGGGGGCATTGGCTGGCGACTTCTGCGCCATTTTCTTCCTCGGCCATGTGGTGGCAAAGGCGGCAGATGCGCCACATTTCAATGGCTGAGGCCCGGTTGCCCAGATCGAGCTGCGTGACTCGGATCTTATGTCCTTCCGCGTAGAAGGTATTGAACGGGGCAAACTCGCGGATGGCTTGGCTCGCAGCTCGTAGGTACTCGACCTTCTTGCCGCGTGCTTTAGGGCCCGCGTTCTCGTCGTACGGTTCGCGCAGCAGTGCGCTGAGTGTGACGCCTGGCTCGGGGAAGGCGTAGTTCGGAATTACGCCCGCGTCGGCCAGCACGTTGAGCGGGTACTTGTTCTGCAGCTCGCCGCGAAGCCGTAGGTAAGCGTGCTCGGAGTCGCGAAGCTCGGCCAGCTCGACCTCGGCGTCTGCGCGCTGCTTGCCGGTCTCTTCGTCCAGCACGAGCGAGGCTTTGCTAGGATCTTCTTCCAGCTCGACGATGCGCTCGCGGATGGTCTTGATGCGCTCGGAGTAGGTTTTGATTTGTTCTTTGACGGCCTCAAGGGCCCTCTTCATCGAGCCGGCGAGTCCCTCACCCTGTGACAGTTGCTGCAAGCGCTGCACGTTCAGCTCGCCGATTTCGCCGCCGAAAAGAGCCAAAAACTCGCCTGTGAGACGAGCCTTGTTTGCCTGATAGTAGACCCAAAATTGCCCCGGAAACGGATCTTCCGCGTTCACGCGCAAGAGCTGCATCCGCGCCGGAATCACCGCGCCGTGTCCGCGTTCACGCTCTCTAGCCCAGCAGTCCAGGGCGTGGGCCAAGAGCTGGCGCGTGAGCATTTCGGGTGCATCCAAGAAGCAGCCCGGCGGGGAGATCTCACCCCGCAGCATCTCATACGGGTCTTCGTAGAAATAGCGGTCGTGTGGCTTGCGGTTGGCGATCGCTAGCACCGTTGCATTGCCGGTGGAGCGCCCGGCGCGCCCGACGCGCTGCACGTAGTTCGAGGGCAGGGGCGGCACCGAGCACAGCATCACCGCGGACAGATCGCCGATGTCGATGCCCATCTCGAGCGTCGGGGTGCAGGTCAGCAGGTTGGGTGCACCTGGACGCGTGCCGGCTTTGAACGAGCGCTCGAGGGCTTCACGTTCTTCACGACCCAAAAGGCCCGTGTGCTCGCCAGCGAAAACGCGAGTGGTGCGCCCTTCCTTGTAGAGCTTCTGGTAATAGCTGTCTGATTCTTCCGTCGTGATATCGAGACTATATTTGCCGGCCGAACAGGAAAAACCTACGCAGCTACGATCAACGAAGTGGGTCGCAGCTGTCTTGGCGAGAGTCAGCTGATGCGCGCAGGTATTGCACCGAACGCGTGCGACCTGACCGGTGATGACGACGCTCTGCGGAGGGATCCCGAACACGGCCAGCTCGCCCGGCCGGTCGAGTTGTGCGATGAGCTCGTGGTCGCGCAAGGCGCGAACGGCGCGGTCTAGCATTGCGTTGACGCTCGCGTCTTGTTCCTTGATCAGGCCGAGGGCGCGACTCGTCCAGATCCGATACCAAGTCCGTGTCTTGGTGGGCGAGTGGAGGCTTTGAAAGGTCGACTTGGGTCCGGCCTCACCCTGTAGCCAGAATGACGGAATCGCGGCACCGCGAGCGAACCGAGAGAGCCGCGGGGCTTTGCGCTTGCTCAGCATGTAGCGGCTGTCGTGCCGAACCAATGCATCGAGCAGGGGATGCTGCACGCCGCCCTTGAGTCGAAGCCGTTGCAGGAGCCCGGCCAGGAAGTGGTGCGTCGAGTCGATATCGGGATCTCGACGCAGCGAGCCGCG
>DATCFJ010000382.1:0-3554 GCA_036509605.1 Polyangiaceae bacterium
TGCCCATGAGCAAGTACTTCATCACGTTGCCGAACGCCCTCCGCCCCTCCAACACACCCGTCAACAAGACTGCAAGGCCGGGCTCCAAGAGGATGATGTCAGCCGCGTCACGCGCCACGTCAGTTGCCCCAGAGACCGAGATCCCAACATCAGCGGCGTGCAGGCACGGCGCATCATTGATGCCGTCACCCAAGAAGCCAACGACATGCCCGCGCGCCTTCAGCGCCCGCAAGATCCGATTCTTTTGTGCGGGCAAAACGCGAGCGAAGACGCGAGTCGTTTCGACCTCGTGAAAAAGCGCTGAGTCGCTGAGCTTCCCGAGCTCGCTGCCGAGCAGGATCTGTCCGACGGGCACCCCCACCTGCTCACAGATTTGCCGAGTGACTAGCTCGTTGTCACCGGTGAGGACGCAAACCCGAATCCCCTCCTCCGCTAACTTTGCCAGGGTTTCGGCGGCATCTGGCCGAGCGGGGTCGGAAAAGGCGATGAAGCCGGCCAGCACGAGGTCACGCTCGTCTGCCTTCGAACACGCCTGGTTTCTGTCCACGGCGGTGTAGCCCACGCCCAGGACTCGGTAACCCTTGGCACTGAGCGCTTCGAAGGCGGTAACCACCGCGCTGCGAGTGGCGTCGTCCAAGGCCCGAACGGAGCCACTCGTCTCGAAGCGTGAACACACGGCGATGACGTCTTCCGGGGCTCCTTTCGTGACCAAGATCGCGTTGCCAGCGCGCGCGGCCACCACGCTGACGCGACGCCGCTCGAAATCGAATGGGATCTCGTCCAGCTTCGAGTACTCGGAGATATCCGGATGCTCATGCCGCAAAACGGCTGAATCCAGGGCGTTCAGCTTGGCTTTTCGAAGCACGGCTTCATCTATTGGGTTTTCGATCCCGCTCTGGAAGTAGCTATTTAGGTACGACAGCAACAGCGGCCGCTCTGAAACCTGCCCGAGCGGGTCCACCGAGGAGTCGAGCGTCATTTCACCGGTCGTGAGCGTGCCGGTCTTGTCGCAACACAGCACGTCTATGCTGCCGAAATTTTGAATCGCCGCGAGGTTCTTGACGATGACGTTGGACTTGGCCATCCGCACGGCGCCGCGAGTCAGAGTCACGGTGGTGATCATCGGCAGGAACTCTGGAGTCAGGCCAACGGCGAGCGCGACGGCGAACAGCAGCGACTGCAGCGGGTCCTTGTGCATCAAGGCGCTGACCAAGAAGACGAACAGCACCAGAAACAACACGGTCTTGAGAATGAACGAGCCGAAGCGGGCAATGCCGTGTTCGAATTCAGACTGCGGCGCCCGTTGCGCGAGGCTCTTGGCTATCTCGCTGAATGCCGTTTTCAGCCCGGTCTTTTGAATCAAGACGAGCCCGGTTCCGCTCACCACCGACGAGCCCATCAGAACCGCATCAGTCGGGTGCTTCTCGACGGGAAGAGACTCGCCGGTCAGTGCGGCTTCGCTCAGGTGCAGGTCCCTGCCTTCGCGTACAGCGCCATCCGCGGGCACCATGCTGCCGGCGTCCAACCGAACGATGTCCCCGGGTACGACGAGCCGGCGTGGAACCTCTGCGAAGTGACCATCCCGGAGCACGGTCGCGGTCTGAGCAACTTGGTCCTTGAGGGCATCCGCGGCGCGCTGCGAGCGCCGAGTCTGGATGAACTCGACCAACACGCTGACAGCCACGATGCACAGCACCAATGAGGCGTTGATGAAGTCGCCGCCAAAGGCCGACGCGACGCTAGCGAGCAGTAGGATCGCCACCAGCGGGTTCGCGAAGCGGCGCAGTAAATCGCGAATCAAGTTGCGCTTCTGTGGCGGCAGTGGGTCGTTAGGACCAAACTGTTCGAGCAGCGCGCTCGCCTCTTCCGTGGTCAGACCCACGTCGTGCGCGGAGCTCGAATCAAGCATGTCCGCCGCGCCGGGCGTCGTCATCGACGATGAGAACGCGCTCGCGATCGTCGCTCGAAATTGGCTGCATATGTGGACCTCGGTTCGGCTGAGCAACAAGCATACCCTCAGCCAAAAAGTAGCGAGGGCCGACACTTAGCTGCCCGGCTCGGCGCTCCGCGCAAAGCTTGCGTCCGGGTGCGCCGTTTGCGCTCCGTCCCAGGCCAGGGGGCGCTCGCTAACCAGCAACGCAACTCGCAGCGCGTCTGGTAGCCGCTGAGATCCCGCACGAATCGGCCGCCGCACGGCCACTCATGATTGATCGCGCGACCCTTCCCGCTTGACCGCGGTCGGTGTCTTCGCGCGCGTGCCTTCGCTCTCAAGATTGGACATCTCGAACAGGGTGGCGTCTTTGCCTTCGTGAGCGCGGGCGCATTGCCCGAAATCATGGCTTGAGACGCGCGCGAGCGTTGGGGACCGCGTCGTGCCTACGCCGTGCCTACGCGTAGGGGTCGATCTACGTCGGTCTTCTCTCAAGATTGGTCACATCTTGGATCGCGGCGCGCTCGCCTTCGCGATGATGGGTCGGGGCCTTTCCGCGCGTGCCCCAGTTGCAAGAGTCTTGCAAAGGACGCGCTTCTGCAGCGTCTAGGCTGCCCGCGAGAGGCTCGATCCACGTCGGAAGACCGACGTGGATCGGCTCCCACGCGAGGGCACGAGACCGTCCCCAGCGCTCGCGCGAGTCTCAAGCCATGGTTCTGGCAAGCCGCCCGCACTCACGAAGGCAAGAAAATCACCCTGCTCGAGATGTGACCAACTTTGAGGGAAGACCGGTCTTCCGACGTAGATCGACGGTCGCGGGGGGTAGCCTAGACGCCCGAAGAGCGCGTTGGCGGCTGAATCGCGAAGGCCAGCGCCGGGGGACGACGCCTTCCGCCGGGTTCGCCCGCGTGGCCACGATTCCAAGCCACGACCCCGCTGTCAGGTCATGGCTCTATGTGTGCCACTCGCCATGCCCGAAAAAGCCAGAACAGCCCTAAATTCCCGCAAATAGTGGCAGCTCAACTGGCAGACCTTTTGCTTTTGAGACGCACTCATGACGATTGCACTGCGCTCGAGGCCGCCCGTTACTCTGCTGCTCATGGCGACCTGGTTAGCGCTCCTTGGCGCAACCCACTGCGGGGGCGATGCGCAAACCGGCGGCGCGGGTGCGAGCGCCGGGACGGCCGGTGCGGGGACGGCGGGTGCGAGCGTCGGGACGGCGGGTGCGGGTGCGAGCGCCGGGACGGCGGGTGCGGGGGGAAGCGGTGGTCCTCTTTCTACCCCGGTGGGTCGGCCAGAGGCAGCCGCGTGCAGCGCGACCACCACGGTCGACGGCGGACCGGTTCCGGGCCTTGGTGGACCTTGCACCGCAGACTCGGACTGCACTGCTCTCGGCGACAACGCTTGGTGCTTTCAAGGCAAGTGCGGTCTCGACCAATGCCTCACGGATTCCGACTGTCCGTCGGGCAACGTTTGTCGCTGCTCCAGCCAATTAGGCGGGCTCGCGTTGCCCGGTAATGCCTGCGTGCCATCGGGCTGTCGCGTTGATGCCGATTGCGGGTCGGCCGGAGTGTGCTCGCCAGACAACTCCGGGCGCTGCGGCACGCTGCTTGGGTACGAGTGC
>DATCFJ010000383.1:0-17820 GCA_036509605.1 Polyangiaceae bacterium
GACCCCGAGGGAGTGCGCCAAGGGTGACTCCGAGTGCGCTTGTTCCTCGACGGACGTCATGACTCGCAACAGCGCCGTCTGCCAAGGCGGCACGGACATCAACATGCAAACGGAAGCCAAAGCCTACCCCGGCGCTCGCGAGCTCCAAGTATTAAAGGACTTCGGCGACAACGCGATCGTCGGTTCCATCTGACCGAAGGTCGTCAACTCAGCCAGCCCTAGCTCGGACCCAACCTATGGCTACAACCCGGTGATGCTGGAGATCGCCGATCGCCTGAGTGCTGTGCTCGACAAGTGAGCTCCGAACGGCCTTGGCCTTGCTGACCAATCAGTCGTGGTGGTCGTGATCGTGGCCACGGTCGTGGTCGTGGTGCTCTTCGTGATGCCCATCGCCGTCCTCGGCGTGGATGATCACTTCGTCGTGGCCATGGCGCTCTTCATGGTGATGGGGATGGGGATGGTCGGGCCCGGCGTGAACCCAACACGCCGACGACGAGAGAGCGAGATACGTAAGCGCGAGCACGTGTTGTAATCGAATCATTGGCGACGGCCTCCGATCTGTGGGACTGCAACCACCGAGCCAACTTCGAGGCAGCGGATCGAAGTGTGACGCAGGAGTCGAAGTGTGACGCGATGCCTCGCGCGGCACGACCCGCGTCCATACCAACGCGCCTCGCGGGAGTTTCGCCATTGTCGCCACAGCCGGAATTCAAGCTAAAATCGTGCGAAAAGCGCACTCAAGGCGTGCACCGATAGAGTGGTCTGCTTATTGCTCATTCGAGCTTCGCTTCTCTCGGAGAATGTGGTCAGCGCGGGGCGCTGGCGCGCGTGCGAGAGGCAGAAAAGGACAGCAATGAGGCATCTCGGGATCCTATTGGTCACTTCGATCGTGGCGGCAGCGTGCGCCTCGAACACCCCACCTGCGGCATCTTCCGACAGCGTGGCGCAGGCCTCCAACGTACCCAACAAGGGGCCGGACTTCGCGCCGGCGTCAAGCGACGGGCTCGCCACCGCGCCGGCCGACCCCCGCCGCGCCCCCACGCAACCGGCGCCCAACCTCAATCCGCCGCCAGCCAACTACGGCAACAACACCGCTCCTAGTGCGACCGCTTCGAACGGCACTTGGGGCAACGGCGCAGATGGCAGCTCAGGCGTGACTCCCGCCAATGGCAACGCTGCGGCTTCTCCCGCGCCGGACAACTCGCGCATCAACCAACGCGATCGAAACAGCGCCGCGCTGACGCCCATGGACCAAGGCACGAGCGCGGCCGACCGCACGATGACGCAACAGATCCGGCAGGCGGTGATGCGCGACAAGGCGCTGTCGTTCTCGGCGAAGAACGTAAAGATCATCACCGTCAACGGCAAGGTGACGCTGCGCGGCCCAGTAAAGACAGACGCCGAGCGCGCGGCGATAGAAGCGGACGCTCGCGGGGTTGCGGGCAGCGCGCAGGTCGACAATCAGTTGGAAGTTAGCAAGTGAGGGTAAATCCATGAAAAAAAAATCGGTCATCGGTATCGTCGAGACTCAAACTCAGGCAGAGCGCATCGTTGCGCAGCTCCAGGACCGCGGAGTCGCGTCCGGCGACATCTCCGTGCTGTTTCCGGACAAGCGCGGTGGCAAGGACTTCGCGCACGAGCACAACACGAAGGCGCCTGAAGGTGCTGTAGCTGGAGGTGGCTTGGGCGGCGTGGTCGGGGGCACGCTAGGCTTGCTCGCTGGCATCGGCGCACTCGCGATACCCGGAGTGGGCCCGCTGATCGCGGCCGGTCCGTTGATGGCCGCGCTCAGCGGCGCAGCGGCGGGCGCCGCGATCGGGGGCATCGCCGGTGGCTTGATCGGGCTCGGCATGCCCGAGTTCGAAGCCAAGGCCTACGAAGGCAAGATCCGCAGCGGAAACATCCTGATCGCAGTGCACACTGACAACAGCGAGACCGAAAAACGCACTAAGCAGATCTTCGAGGCGCAGGGCGCGCACGACATCGCAGTGACCGGTGACGCGTCAGTACCGAAGAAGGCCGAGCAGGTATCGCGCTTCTAAGATGTGGCTTGAGCGGGCGCCGCTGACGTAGCTTAGCGGCGCCTGCGCTTCGGCAAGGCGGGCGTCCCACGCCGCCAGGGCTCACTGGCCTCCAGAGACCAATCTTCAACGTCGAGCCCTGGCACGTGCATCTTATGCTGGTGTCGCGGCCGGCAACGGTCCGGAATACGACGTACCCGGCATGCTCGTCGCATACAGCACGCATGTGACGAGCGCCGCGACGACGCTGCCGTAGAAAACGAGCCGGGTCTTCAAGCGCCAAGTAACGCCGCTCGCTGTGGCAACTATTCCTTGCTCGGGATGTGTCGACAAGGCGTGGTATCATGCTGAGTGCTCGCGCCTCGACCTCCGGAGCCCAGCAGCTCGGTTATTTTGCCGCATAGCGGGGCGTTCCGCCGTGCGGTGGCGCTGCTGCGCGGCGTGCGCAACAGCGCTAAGGCGGTGCTGCGCTTGTTTGGGCGGCGCAAGGAGCGGCGCGAGGTCACGACTATCCTGATCACGGGCGCGAGCGCGGGCATCGGGCTGGAGCTGGCCAAGCTGCTCTTGGAGGGGCCGCACCGCTTGGCGCTGACGGCGCGCCGCTCGTCTTTGGCTCGCTTTGCTCAGCACGGGATCTTGCCCAGTGAGCGGGTGATGCTGCTACCCCTGGACGTTACAATTCACGATGAACGCGAAGCCGCAGTGCGGGCGGTCGAACAGCGCTGGGGCGGCATCGACGTATTGGTCAACAATGCCGGCATCAGCTACCGCGCCGTCGCCGAGCACGTGACCGAAGCAGAGCGCATCACTCAACTCGACGCCAATTTCCTGGGGCCGATGGAACTAATTCGCCTGGTGCTCCCGCATATGCGCGAGCAACGCTACGGGCGAATCATCAATGTTTCATCCGTGGGAGGGATGACCGCCATGCCCACAATGTCAATCTACAGCGCGTCGAAGTTCGCGCTGGAAGGCGCGTCCGAGTCGCTTTGGTACGAGATGCGCCCGTTCAACGTGAGCGTGTCGCTGGTTCGCCCGGGCTTCATCCACTCGGACGGCTTCCGTAAAGTGCGCTTCACCGACCAAGGCCAGCGCGCGCTGCTTGATCCGAACGACCCGTATCACGCTCACTACGCCAATATGGATGAGCTGATCGAGGGCTTGATGACGCTCACCTTCTACACGCCACGGGACGTCGCCGAGACGATCCTCGACGTCATCGAGCAGAAGAGCCCACCGCTTTGGGTTTCCGGTACGCTCGACGCATACCTATTCAACGCGCTCCGGCGGCTGCTCCCCTCAGGGCTTTATCATCGCCTCCTTTATGCCGGTCTACCGCGGATTTGGCGCTGGGGTCAGCACGTCAATCCCGCGGCAGGCCCGCTCTCGAGCATGCCGCCCGCAAGGCGACCCCGGCGCGATCCGAAGTGAGCTCAGGCTGAATGGAAGGCGCCCTCGCTGATCGCCCAGACACGCGGCTCAAAGTCGCGTCGCTGCTCGCGGTGTTCGGGCTGTTGGCGCTCGCGCATCGCTTCGGGGTCTTGCATCGCTTCGCAGATCCGGCGGGCGCTGCGCGAACGCTGCGCGGCCTCGGCGGCTGGGGCTATCTGGCGTTCATCGCTTCGTATGCGTTGCTGCAGCCATTCGGAATTCCGGGCACGGTGTTCGTCGTGGCCGCTCCTTTGATCTGGCCTTGGCCAATCGCGTTCGCCCTATCTATGACTGGAACTATGGCCGCCAGCGTGGTCGGCTTTTCGTTCGCGCGCTTCGTGGCGCGTGATTGGGTGGAAAGCAAAATCCCGAACCGCTTTCGCAAGTATGACGAGGCCCTCGCGAAGCGTGCCTTCAGCACCGTCTTCCTGCTGCGCTTCGTGTTCTGGATGCCGCAGCTGCTCCACACCTTCTTGGGCGTCTCAAAAGTGCCATTTTGGACGCATTTTTGGGCGTCCTTGGCCGGTTACGCCGTGCCGCTGTTTTTGCTCAGCTTCTTCGGCCAGAAGCTGTTCGTCATGCTGAGAGCCGCACCCGCGAGCGTCTGGCTCGGCGTCGCCGCGGGGGCCGGGCTCGTGCTGCTCGGGGTGTTGGCCGCGCGCTGGCACGGGCGGCGCGTGTCCTGATTGCGACGCGCCGCGGTTCAAGTAAGCTGAGCGCCTATGAGGGTTCGTTCGAAGCAAGCGTTGCTCGGCGTGTCGCTGGCCGTAGGCGGCATGAGCGCGCTGTGCTTCGGCTTCAAGCGGAGCGCGCTGACGCTGTTCGCGGCCGGCGTGCGCGAGCTCGAGCGGGATTGGCACAGCCGGCACCCAGAGTTTCACGGCACGCTCGCCGAACGCTGGCAGCTCTCGCTCGCCTTCTACCGCGAGACCCACCAAAACCCCACCAACCGCACGCTGCACGTGGTCGGCATCCCGCTGATCGTCGGCGGGGCCGTCGGGCTCTTGCTGTCCCGGCCCTTTAGCCCTGTTTCCGGGGGAATTTGGCTGGGTTCCTTAGCCGCCTTCAGCGGCGGCTGGGCGCTCAACATCCTCGGTCACGCAGCTTACGAAGGGCGCGCTCCGGCCTTCAGTGAGGACGGCCTGTCGTTTCTCGCCGGGCCAGTTTGGGACTTGCAGCAGCTCTTCTGGCGTTAGAGGGACACTGTGTCGATATTTCGATTGGGGATCTTGGGGTTGGTTCTCGCGCTGTCTGCGTTTGCGCGGCCTTCTGCGGCGCAAAGCGTGACGCTGAATCCGCTCGGCATCACCCACACCGAGAATGGCCACGGCAACCGCCTTATCTCGGCGCTCAACCACCGGGACTGCCTGGTTGACGACCGACTCAGCTTTCCGGTGACGGTCTACGGTTACGCAGGGCTCGCCCTCGAGGTCTGGGCAGGCATCGGTTGCGACGAGCTCGTCGCACGCTTAAACCTTGAATCCACGCAGTGCTGGAAGCTGGCGAGCTTGACGCCAAGCTCGAGCTCGCCGGCACTCGAGATACCGGTTCGCAACCTGCTCTCCGGGTTACACCCTCGCGGGCCCTGGTCAGAGCTCAGACGATCCGAACGTCGCTTGCCAACCCGCGCTCGAGTCAACGAGCGCGCAGAGCTTGCAGGTCTATTTCATGCTGGTTGACGGCAGCGGCGCCATCCAGGGTTCGTTCGCAACGTGGGGCGCGACGTGCAAGCTCACCGGCCCCGCGCCGCCGGATCGCGTGTCATTGGGCATCGGCAATCAGAAGCTGCTCGCCGCCTTCAGCTACGGTGACCTCACAGATGAGACGATCAATGGCTTCCAACTGTATTGCGAGCCAAACGCAGGCGGCGCGGGCGACAGCGACGCGGGCACACTCTCCTGCAGCCCATCAGCACGGCTCGTCGCAGGCGCCAGCACCGACGCCATTCAAGATCTTCGGTGCGGTACCGCCGGCAAAGCGGACACCGCTGGTCAAATAGCAGGCCTGACCAACAACCTGTCCTACAACGTTGCCGTCGCGGCCATCGACACGTACGAGAACGTCGGCGTGCTGTCTCCTGTCGCTTGCGCCGCTCCGCTCGCTACCGTTCCGGGCGCTGGCAACGAGCAAACCTCCAAGGCGTGCAGCTTCGCGCTCGGTCGTCCGTCGTTCCCGTTCCTGCCGAGCATCGCTCTCGGCCTTTGCTTGCTGCGCCGACGGCGGCCGCAACGCCGCGGGCTCGTGTCACGACGGCGTCGGCCTTCATAAAACTCAACACAGCCGGGAATATCGCGGCTTCCTGCGACAATTTGCGGCTGGTTTGCGTTGCGTGAGGCGCGCTGGGATGATTGCCGGGTCAGAGAAACCGGAAGGCAATCGCAAATGAACCCATATAATCCGTACGCACCGCAGATGAGCCGGGACCAGGTTTCGGCCGATAGCAACGCCTTTCTGCGCAAGGTTTACGCGTTCATGTCGGCAGGCTTGCTGGCCACCGCGCTGACCGCGACCGCCGTCGCCTCGAGTGAGACTCTCGTCCGCGCGCTGCTCACCAACCCAATCCTGTTTTACGGATTGATCTTCGCTGAGCTCGGCATGGTGGTCGCGTTCTCTGCGCTCGCGAGCAGGCTGAGCGCGGCTGTCGCTGGCGCGTTGTTCTTCGGCTACGCGGTCTTGAACGGCGTCACGCTGTCTTTGGTGTTCATGGCGTACACCGCGTCCTCGATTGGCAGCACGTTCTTCGTGACCGCCGGCACGTTCGGCGCGCTGAGCGCGTACGGCTATGCCACCAAGCGTGACCTCTCGGGCGTCGGCAGCTTCGCCATGATGGGTCTAATTGGCCTGGTCATTGCCTCACTGGTGAACATCTTCCTGAAGAGCACGATGATCTATTGGCTGACGACGTTCGTCGGCGTGATCGTGTTCACCTTGCTCACCGCCTACGACACTCAGAAGTTGAAGCGCTTCGCCGGCGAGGTCAGCCCGGATCAGCAGAGCAAGGTCGCCCTGCAGGGCGCGTTGATGCTGTACCTCGACTTCATCAATCTGTTCCTGATGCTGCTGCGTTTGCTCGGGCGCCGTCGCTGAGCGACTCGCCCAGGCGCGACCGGCGCGCCCGTCTTGGTCATGCCCGCGCCAGCAGCCAAGGTCGCCAAGCCGTAGTAGGCGATGGGCTTTGGGCCGGCGTTATGGCAGCCATTCTGCGCCCCGTCGTCGTAACTCCTCGGTTTTGTGCGAGCAGCGTATCACGCGCTGCCCAGGGCGCGAGTCAGCGCGCAATAAGCCTCTGCAGCACTCCGAGGTTAGGCACGGTTCGCACGTGAATGCGTTGCCAAGACTTGCCCGTGTCGCGCTGAGTGACCACCACCAGCGCGCGCTCGAGCTGTATCGAAGCAATGTTGGCAAACGGTAATACGTACTGCTTTTTGAGGAGCCCGGTGTACGTGAGGTTGCCCCCAGGGTCGAACACGAGCCGCGCTCCAAACGACACCGGCACACCGCGGTTGAGGTCGTATTGAGCCGCCGACAGCAGCCGCTCGACCAAGTACGGGAGCAGGGAGTCGATCAAGGAGTCGAAGCCCTTGAGGTAGTTCGGGATCGTCACCTTGCTGCCGTCTCGACCGTTCAGCACCACGGTCGTCGGCTTCTGGCTTTTGCTGGTGAACGCGCGCACCAGCAGCATCACGAGCACGCCCGCACCCGCGGACGTTTGCGCCGGGTCGACGACGTTCAGCGTGTACGACTGCAGTTGATCCCAAGCTAGGCGCTTACGACCGAAGAGCCCGCGACGCTCGATGCCATTCGTAAACGTGACGACCTTCACTGCCGCCTGTTGCACGCAGATCAAACTCACGAAGAACAGCGTCAGCACGGCGAAGATGCCGCCGAGCACTGCGTTGTCGTTCGCGAAACAAGCGAGCACGATCAGCCCACCCGAGATCAGCACGACGATCGACGTCCAGACGCGACGCCTCAAACCGGCGCGCCATTCGGCAACCACGTGTCCAAGCTGCGGGTCGGGCGGGAGCTGCGGCGCTTGCGGCGGAAAAGGCATTTGCTGCATTCCCCGACGATAACCCAGTTTTGCGGGTCGGAGCGGACACTGTTAGTGTGGTGGGGTCTAGGAGGATTCATGCGGACACTCTTGTCGTCGATGGTGGTGCTTGCTTCGATTGTGGTCCCTTCTCTCACGCTTGCCGCGCCCGCCGCGAAGCCGCTCCCCGCGAGCCAACATAACCCGCCCGTCATATTGGACGAGGCCAGCGTGCAGCTGGCGCTCCTGACGCGCGAGGACGGCTATGCGTTCCGCAGTCACATCGAAATGACGGGCTTCACGTCCAAGACGGACACCGCGCGCCTCGAGTGGAAGCAAGGCGGCAAGGTTCTCGCGACGGCCAAGTGCCAGTTCGACCGCGACGACCAATACGCCGCGGGGTCATGCAACTACGACGGCACGCCGATCAAGGCCGTCGGCGATATCACGGCCGATCTGATCTACTGGGACGACCAATCCGAGAAGGACTACTTGGTGCGCACCTTCACGGCCACCGTGCATCATCTCAAAGGCCAGTGGGAAACCTGGCAAATCTCGCCGGACGACCTGCTCAGCCCGGCGTGGGTCTGGATGACCCATGACAACGAGAACAACGGAACCTATCGCCGCCCCGAGCTCTATCTATGGTTCTCGACCGGCGACACGATGAACGACGCCTCGCTGCGCTGCACGGTCGACGGCACCAAAAAGATCGACGACATCACGCTCGACCCACAGGGCGGCTCGGACACGGGTGACATCGAAGGCGACTATCAACCCAAAGGCGCCGAACGCCGGACCTACAAGTGGACCAAGATGAAATTCTTGATCGACATGATGTGGGGCAAGCGCTCGACCTTGAGCTACGACAAGCCAAAGACCACACCCAAGGACAAAGTCTTCTCCGATAACCCCGGCAAGTGGGAGTGCAAGCTGCGCCACGACGGCAAAGCCATTCGCTTGCTCAACTTCGTTGTCGACAAAGACGGCATGATTCTGCAAGACGCAATCCAATCTGGAAAAGGCGCGATCCCGACCGTGAGCCCCAAAGTCGTGCTGATCGACAACCGCCTCACTCCCGACTCACAAACCTTCGACAAGCGCATCGTGCCCGCCGCGCTCAAGAAGAGCTTCGGTTTTGGGCTCCCCTGGCCCACCCACCCCAAAGTAAAGATCATCCAAGCCTCGATCCCGCCGAAGAGCGGCATGCCAGATCCGAAGTAGAGCTGCCCCCCACCCGTCGCTCCTCGCGTGCTTCGCAGGCTGCGGGGCGCCGACCTCCCCAAAGAGAAGCGGACGCCTCGCTCAAACGGCGAATCGTGGGGAGTACCACTATCGCCGTGATTCGCTGAGTGCCCGCGGCCGCGAAGCGTGTCCGCGCGATGCTGTTCGCCAAACGAGCTTCGAATGTAAAAGACGCCTGCGATGCTGAGCTCGCTCCAAAGGTAACGCGCGAGTTGCTCGAGCACGCTTTGGCGACCGTCCCGGACGAGTTCTTGCTGCCGCTGCTCGGGCCGGGTGGCGCTGCGCAACGGCTGCGCGCGGCTTACGTGGCTTTTCTGTGGAAGCGGCTGCGCGCGCCACGGCCGTTCGTGAATCCTGCTAGGAAGACGCCGTTTCAGTTTTAGCCAAGCGCCAAGCGCCAAGCCCATCGAGATGTCAGACCCCGCTCATCGCCCGTTCGACGCTCTGCGTCTGCCCGGGTTTCGCACGTTTCTGATCACGTTCCTGCTCACGATGATGGCCGACAACGTCGAGCACGTGATCAGCTACTGGGTCGCGTTTCAGAAGTTCCACTCGCCAGCGTTGGGCGGCTTCGCCGTGGTCTCGCATTGGGTGCCGTACTTGGTATTTTCGGTACCGGTCGGCGCGCTGAACGACCGCTTCGATTCGCGGCGGCTGATTCAGATCGGCGCGGCGCTGTTCATGTGCGTGTCGCTCGGCTGGGGCTACTTCTTCGTCACTGGCACGCTTCAGATGTGGCATGCCATGCTGCTCTTGGTCATGCACGGCTTAGCAGGCGTGTTCTGGATGACGTCCAGCCAAGTGCTGCTGTATGACGTGGTCGGGCCAACTGGTATCGTCAGTGCGGTGCGCTTGAACGCGACCGCGCGCTACTTGGGCACGCTCGCGGGCCCAGGCGTAGGCAGCTTGATCTTGCGCACACTGGGTGCGCAGTACGGCATGTTCTTGAACGCGTGCTTCTACTTGCCGCTGATCATTTGGCTGATCGCGGCTCCCTACGGGCGCAAATTCCGCACTGGAGACGGCCCCAAGCGCGCGGTGCGCGGGCTCGCCGACATCATCGCGACGATTCGCGACGTGCGCGGCATTCCGGTGCTGGCCGCGATGATCACCCTCGCGGGCGGCGCGTCGTTCTTCATCGGCAACAGTTATCAGGCACAAATGCCGACATTTGCCAGCGATCTCGGCCACGGCGATCCGGGAGCGGCGTACAGCGCCTTGCTCGCCGCGGACGCCGCGGGCGCGCTCGTCGGCGGGCTGCTGCTGGAAAGCGGGCGCGGTTTCATGCGCGTGCAAACCGCTTCGGCGCTCAGGCTCGCCACGCTCTGGGCGGCAGCGCTCGGCGCGTTCGCGCTCGTGCACTCCTACCCGCTCGCGCTGCTGTTCCTATTCATGGCGGGCTTCTTCGAGCTCTCGTTCAGCAGCATGACTCAAACTATCGTGCAGCTGAACGCGCCTTCGGAAATCCGCGGGCGCGTGCTCGGGCTGTTCAATATGTCGTCGGGCGGGCTGCGCGCGTTCAGCGGCATCACCGTGGGCCTGCTCGGCAGCGTGTGGACCGTGCATTATTCGCTCTCGCTGGCCGCGGCGGCATTCATGGCGATTACGATCACGCTGCTGGTGCGCGCTCCGCCTCAAGCCGCGCAAACGTAGTCGCGCGCTCTCTTGCCGTGCTATGAACCTTGAATCATGGGCAAGCTGATTCGAGGCGAGTGGCAAGACGAACAGCACTGGGCCAACGAGAAGGGCGAGTTCGTTCGCGCCGAAACGAAGTTTCGCTGCAGCCTCAGTGCGGACGGCTCGAGCGGCTTTCCCGCGCAAGCTGGGCGCTACCACTTGTACGTCAGCTTGGCGTGTCCGTGGGCGCACCGCGCGCTGATCGCTCGCCAACTCAAGCGGCTCGAAGCTGTCGTCAGCGTCAGCGTCGTACACCCACACATGGGCGACTTCGGCTGGGAATTTCGCGAGTTTCCGGGCGCTTCCCCGGATCCTATCTTCGGCGCGCGCTTCTTGCACGAAGTCTACACGCACGCCGTGAGCGACTACACCGGCCGCGTCACCGTGCCCGTGCTCTGGGATCGCCAACAAGCGACCATCGTGTGCAACGAGTCACGTCAGGTCATGCGCATGCTCGACCACGAGTTTGGCGCGCTGGGCGACCCCAGTGTCGACCTGTGCCCGCGCGAGCAACAAGCCGCCATCGACGCAGAGATCGACGCCATGTACGGCCCCATAAACAACGGCGTGTACCGCGCCGGCTTCGCCACGACGCAGCGCGCCTACGAGATCGCAGTACGCGAGCTGTTTTCGGCGCTAGACAGCTACGAAGCGCGCCTCACCGAACAACGTTACTTGCTCGGCGCGCGCCTGACCGAGGCAGACATCTGCCTGTTCACCACGCTGCTCCGCTTCGACCCCGTGTATCACTATCACTTCAAGTGTAACCTGCGCCGCCTCAGCGATTACCCTGCTCTTTGGGGCTACGTGCGAGACGTGTTCCAAACGCCGGGTGTCGCAGCGGTCTGCAACCTCGAGCACATCAAGCACCACTATTTTACCAGTCACCCGAGCATCAACCCGAACCGGATCATTCCACTCGGCCCAGAGCTGGATCTGTTCGCGCCGCACGGTCGCGAGCGGCTTGGCTCCTGACTCGGCGGTAGGCCATGCAGCGTAAACCGGCGCGACTCGGGATCGTTGCCCTCGGCCGATCCTCAAACCCTGAGGCTTGGAGAGGGGCGCTCGCGCTCCCGCATCGCACCTCACATCCCGCACGCTGTTCCCGCGCGCTGTTCCCGCGCGCTGTTCCCGCGTGCGATTCACAGAACGAACGGCGAAGCTGAACCCGGCGGCGCGGGCGCTTCGCGGATGCACCTCGAGGACAGCCCTCTCGCGCGTGAGTAGATAGTGGGGACCCCCCACTAATTGGTTTGCGAAAACAGGCCGATTGTGACCGCAAAGCCAGCTGTCCCCAACGACCAATTAGTGGGTAGTCCCCACTAATTGGTCTGCGGGAAGGAGCGTTGTCTTCAAGCAGCACTGAGGCCACTCGGGGCTGGTGCTCCTCAGCTTCGCAATGCGCGCTCCAGAATTTCGACCATCTCATCAATCTCGGCGTCCGACACGCGCAGTGACGGCATCAGCCGGAGCAGGTTCGGCCGCGGCGCATTGATCAACAACCCCCCAGAAAAACAGGCATCGACGACCTGCGAGGCCCGTGCGTCGGGCAACACCAGCGCCCACAGCAAACCGCGCCCGCGCAAGGCAAGCCCGTGCTCTCGACACACGACCGCCAAGCGCTCTTGTAAGTACGCCCCGGCGGCGCGCACGCGCGCCAAGAACGCCGGCTGGGACACGACCGCGAACACGCTGCGCGCCGCTGCAATCATCAACGGATTGCCGTTGTAAGTGCCACCCTGATCCCCGGGCACGAAGCAGCTGGCCCGCTCGTTCGCGAGCACTGCCGACACGGGGACGCCGCCACCGAGGCCCTTTCCGAGCGTCAGGATGTCCGGCGTTACCCCTTGTCCCTGCGATGCAAACAGCGTCCCAGTTCGCCCGATACCGGTTTGCACCTCGTCACAGATCAAGAGCAGGTCGTGCGCGTCGCACAGCGCGCGTAGCTCACTCAGGTAGCCTTCGGGTGGAACCACCACGCCGGCCTCGCCCTGGATCGGCTCAACCATGACCGCGACCGTCTCGGGGCGAATGCACGCCGCCACGGCCGCTGCATCGCCGAACGGCACCTTGACGAAGCCCGGCATTTTAGGCGGAAATAGCTGATCCCATCCGGGCTTTCCGCTGGCCGCCATCATCGCCAACGTGCGCCCGTGAAAGCTGTTCTCGGTGGTGATGACCTCGTAGGCACCACCGCGGTGCAGCCGTCCCCATTTCCGCGCCAGCTTCAGCGCGGCCTCGTTCGCCTCAGCGCCGCTGTTGGCAAAGTGCACTTGCGCAAGGCCCGCGGCTCGCACGAGCTCCCCTGCGAATTGAAGCTGAGGCGCGTTGTGAAACGCGGGGCTCGCACTAATCAGAGTACTCGCCTGCTCCAAGAGCGCGGCCGTCAGCTCGGGCGGCGAGTGGCCGAGGGAATTGACCGCCCAGCCCTGAACGAAATCCAGATAACGGGTCCCGGTGTGATCCCAGAGGTAGGAGCCGCAGCCACGGACCATGATGCGCGCCGGACGCGCCGCCACGCGCATCAGCAGAGCTTCCTCAGCGAGGAGAGCCTCCTGGGAAGCCCCCTGCGAGGCTTCCTGTGAAAGAGACGCACTCAGCGTGAGGTTCGAGAGCGACGAGAGCGACGAGGTCATGGCGGGCTGTCCTTTCAGGGGGCAGCTCGCCGGATATGACGACGTAACCACCCCAGTTGCGGGCGGTTACGCGAATTGCCGAGTTGCTTAGCGCAACGGCGTTTCGCGCCCGCCGCAAATAGCCAGGAGTCCTTCAACCGGGGGGCTGAGGGCTGGGCGGCCGAGGGCTGGCGGCGGTGCCCGGACGCTGGCTCAATTTGGGCCAGTTTCAGTGCGCTCTCGTTGTGCGAAACCGGCTTCTTTGTCGCAAATATCGCGATATATCGGGCTATGGCGGCGCTGGCACGCGCAGTGCACGGGTTTGTGCTCATGAACGAACGCCATTTGCGACGCCTCATCCGGCGACTCGTGCTGTTGAGCGCGCCGCTCCCACTAGCCATCACCGGTGCAGCCTGCGGTGGGGTATCGGCAGTTGACCCAACCGGCTCCGCTGGGGCGGACACGGCCGGCGGCAGCTCGAGCGGCGGCGCGGCGGGGGCTGTCGCGACCGGTGGCGCGAGCGTTGGTGGCGCGAGCGTTGGTGGCGCAAGCGTTGGTGGCGCAAGCGTTGGTGGCGCGAGCGTTGGTGGCGCGAGCGTTGGTGGTGCGAGCGTTGGTGGTGCGAGCGTTGGTGGTGCGAGCGTTGGTGGCTCAGCGGGAAGCGGCCTCGGCGGAGGAGGGGCCAGCGCAGGGGCGGGCGGTGCGAGCACGGCTGGTGCGGGCGGCACGAATGCGTGCTCGGGAAACCTGGTCGGGTTTTGCGCCAGCGGTCCGGTCACTGTGCCTCGAACTTGCGTTGCGGCTGGGATGGACATTACGGGCACCAACCTTCCGAGCGCGACGTGCATGGAGATCTGTGGTGTCAACGGATCGGCCCTAACCTGCTCGGTCACCGCGGTGGATACCAGCTCCGTCAGTGTCAACTGTTTCGTCGGTTGCGCGACCGGTCGTCGACCAGCGGGGCTCTGCATGCCAGTCCCGCTCGGTGGCGGCGAGCTCGGCGCCTACTTTGCCGAAGTCTGCCAGTTGGAAGCAGCCTCCGTCCAAGCGTTCCGCATCTTGCACCACGAATTGCGCGCCCATGGTGCCCCCAAAACACTCGTGCGCGCCGCGGCGCGCGCAGCGCGCGACGAAGTTCGACACACGCGCGCCATGGGCGCGCTGGCGCGTCGCTTTGGGGCGCGGCCTCGCGCGGTTCGAGTCGAACGCGGGGCGCTGCGTTCGATCGAAGCCATCGCGCTCGAAAACGCGGTGGAAGGGTGCGTGCGCGAGACCTACGGTGCGCTCCTGGCAACATCGCAAGCGCGCGTTGCGCGTGACCCGGTCGTCCGTGCCGCGATAGTGCGCATCGCGCGCGACGAAACAAGGCACGCGGCGCTGTCTTGGAGCGTGGGGCGGTGGCTCGAAGCGCGTCTCGACCGTGGCGCCAAGGCAAGAGTCGAAGCCGCCAAGCGAGCTGCCGCCCTCGAGCTCCTGAGCGCCGCCGCGAACGACGCCCCGCCGAGCTTTGCAGCGGTCGCCGGCCTGCCCAGCGCGGTTCAGGCCTCGCAGTTCGTAACGGAAATGAAACGCGCGCTCTGGTCGTGAGCGCGCTCCCGCCCCGACGCCCCGACAGCGCTCGCGATCGCTGCGTCACTATTTCAAGCGGGCGGTCGGGATTTGAAGAGCTCGCCCGAGCGCAACCACCGCGCACACGCTGCCGGCCTTAGAACGACCAGCCGATTTCGAGATTCGCGAGTAGGCTGATGTTGTCCTGGTTGTCGCTCGCGCTCTGGCCGTTGCCATCGTTAGCGCTCGAGCGAACAG
The DNA here is from genome assembly GCA_036509605.1 of Polyangiaceae bacterium. Taxonomy (GTDB): domain Bacteria; phylum Myxococcota_A; class Polyangia; order Polyangiales; family Polyangiaceae; genus PMG-095. Next base: position 14,829 of record DATCFJ010000383.1, read on the forward strand.
CCAAGTACTGCACGCCTAGGTGGGCCAGCAGCGTGAAGCCGCTTTGTGCCGTCCATTTGTAGCCAATGAACGGCCCCACCGCGAGACCGGATGCCGCGCCAGCAAACGCCGTGCTGGATGCCGTCCCAGTGCCGTCGAGATGAACGTACAACGTTTGCACGCCGCCCACGAAGCCGTCGAACTTGCGCGAGTAACACGCGAGCCGCCCCCCGACGCTCAGCGCGGCCGCGCTGAACTTGTCGGTCGAGACGCCATCACTGCTCGGCTGCTCCACGGTGATCGAGCCGTACCCCGCGATCAGAGACAAGCCGAGATGCGGTGTCACCTTCACCTCACCCGTGACCTGAAACATCGGCAAGATCAGATGCAGCGGCGAGAACGTGAGCGAAAAATTCTTGTCCGGATCGTGCGACGGAGCAACCTCTCGCTGAACCTTTTGCGGCTGGTCGTCAGGAGGCTCTTCAAGCGACTTCGGCGCAGCCACCGGCGCAGGTTTACCGTTCGGGAAGTTGAATGCGTGCGCCAAGTGCGCGCCAAGACAAATCCCTAAGCCCGCGGAGACGCTCGCCACCCATTTCATGAGTGTCACGATAGCGATTGAAGCGGCCGCGAGCAACACCGGGTGCGCGACTCCAATACGCAGCAATAGACCGCGCGACGCATCCGGCGCCTGAATCTGTGCGTCTAGTGATCCGTGCCGAGGTCGCTCACTGATCCATCGGGACGCACTACAAAGTCCGTGACGAGGGCACTCTCCGCCGGCGTCGTCACCCTGACGCCGTAGAGTTTTTGGGGTACGAGTCGCTCGCATGTTACTCGCATTTCATAGCCCGGGATCCGTCGCCCATATTGCCACCACATCAAGCGAACAAGCCTGTCTAGACTTGGTGAATTGACATCGCATACCGTCCGCCCCCGCCTGCCTTCCTCCATCTCAAACACGGAGATCGACGTCACCGGGATCTTCTGACCACGTGCCCCGCTGAACGAGACGAGAATCTCTCCATTCGTCCCAGCCACCTTGAGGTGGCTCGCGCAGCCCACGCCAAGCATCGCCATGACGCCGCCGATGCAAAGAAGGGCGATGCGGTTAGTAGCCATACGCTGACTTTGCTTCGCTGTGGGCATAGGCCTCTCCGGGAGAGACCTCGATTCCTACCCGGTCGGCGACCTCATCGAGCGTGTACATTCGATTGTTCCAATTGGTGCTGGTGTCCAGTTTCTCAATCGGCGTGTTCGCCAATGACGTGGAAACCCCGTACTGTTGTGCCTGGTCAAACGCGACTTCCTCTCTCAGGTAGAGAGACACAAATTGTTGCGCCCCGCCGGTCCATTGCACGGAGTGCGTCAGTTCGTGACCTAGCAGAAACAGTTGCTGATCGGGCGTCGCACGCGCCCAGTCAGATGCAACCAGGTAAACGTTGTTCCCAATAGTTCGATTTATTCCGCCAGCATTTTCGATTGTGTAGCCCACGTGGAACCGCGCGGTGTCAACATCGTAACCCAGCTTGTCGAACGTTGGTCTCAATGCTCCCCTACCCTCCGGCGACAATTGATACCAGTAGTCGCCCTTCTTGTCGTCAGGAACCAGGTACTTGCCAATCTCCGCCTGCGACAACTGGCTCGTGTTTCTGAATGCTGCGGTCGCGGCCGACGGCTCGCGATCAAGTTGCAAGAGCATACTGGGCGCCGCGCTGACGTTGTCCGTCGCTGCAAACGACGCACGTTTCGGGGCCGTTGCGCGCCAGTGTTAACGAAAAAGTGGTGGAACGCGCACGACATGATCATCACGGCGCTGGCGTCGGCGCGCGCCGCTCAGTTGCGCGAAATCGCCGGCCGACAGCGCTCGAAAACCAAGACGCCGCAAACGCCATTTGCCAAATGGCGGATCCCGCCATGCACTCCCTCTCTGTCGTGCGCGGGACGCCACGCAACCTCATGCCACTGGCAATTTGACTATGGACGCGCCCGCGCCGAACCTCGCCCACCCCGACGACGGCGCCCACTTTCGCGTGCTGCTCGTCGCGCTCGGCGTGGCGCTGGGCAAAGGCGGCAGCCTGAGCGCGTCGTTTCCCGTCACTGGTTTCGAAGGCTCGCTCTCGAACCGCTGCGTTCAACTTGCGTAGCCGCTGTGTCTTACGATTGACGACGGCGCAACTCCGCTTCGAGCTCGCGCACTCGCTGTTCGGCAGCTTCTGCCGGAGTTGGGTAGAGCACCATGCCGTCCTCGTCTCGACTCAGCCGCAGCGCGCGACCGACACTGGGCTGTTCGGCGATGACCCAGCAGCCCCGCAAGTAGCGACTCTGCGCTCGCTCAGCCAACGCTCGTTCGACGAGCTCACTGCCAACCAGATCCCAAACGCGCAGCGGCTCACTCGATTCGGGATCGAAGCGAACCAGCTCTGAGACACCTAGGCTACGATACTTCGCAAGCTTCTCGCGCCAATCAGCATCGCTGTTGTCCGAGCTACTGATGATTTCTACCGCAACGTGGGGCGCACCGCGTTCCCAAACCTTCCAAGTTTGGAACAGGTCGTCTGGCTGCCCGAAACGCACGAACGCGTCGGGGGCAAGACACACACGCGGGTCGGTTGGATCCCAATACACGAACTGGTCACAGCCGATCGCTGCTTCCTTCGCAAACGCGAGCTCTAGAAATTGAAAGAGCAGCGTCCGAAGCTGCAGATGGCGCTTGCTCTCAGGCACCTCGGCCTCGACTGGAAAGTGTACCCGCTGCTCCGCGCCTGACATGCCCATAGCTTACCTGCCCCATGTCGCCCGTACCAATCGGGCCGCAGAACGGCTCAGTTGCGCGTCGGTTGCTCGCTGCCGGTGCTTGCCCCGCGCATCCGCCTCAACGCCAAAACCCGCTCAGCAAATCGATCGCAACGTGACTCACGATGCCCGGCCACAGACTGCCGCGCACGCGCGCGAGCACGCCAAGAATAACGCCGTAGCCGGCGATGCACAGCGCCATCGGCCAACCTTGCTC
>DATCFJ010000384.1:0-7337 GCA_036509605.1 Polyangiaceae bacterium
TCGTCGCCGTGCCGACGTCCGTGGGTTACGGCACTGCACTCGCCGGCTTCACGGCCATGTTCGGCATGCTCACGAGCTGCGCGTCGGGCATCACCGTAGTGAACATCGATAACGGTTTCGGCGCGGCGATGGCCGTCGGTCGCATGATTGCGACGCAGCAGAAGGCTGTTTCGTGAAGCTGCCGGTCGTCCATCACGAGCATGAGCACGAGCACGAGCACGGGCACGGGCACGGGCACGGGGGTGATTTGCACTCGGGCGATTCGCGCGCTGTGACGCTGCCGGGTGACGCGGAGGGCCACCGCGCGCCCTTCGCGAGTCGCGCGGGCGACGGCAAAGTGTTGTTCTTGGACGCCTTTAGCGGCGTCGCCGGCGATATGACGATCGCCGCGCTGGTCGATCTCGGCGTACCGTTTGACGTGGTGCGCGAGAACGTGGCGGCGCTTGGCATCAGCGGCTTCGAGCTGGAGCTCAAGCGCGCCCGCAGCGGAGCAATTGGTGGCACGAAGTTCGATGTGCTGGTCGCCTCGGCGCAACCCGACCGCCCCTACCGAGCGATCGACGATTTGCTGGCAGCGTCGTCGCTCGGCGCCTCGGTGAAGGCGTTGTCTCGCCGCATTTTTCTACGTCTCGCCGAGGCGGAAGCGGAAGTCCACCGCAGCACTTTGGATGAGGTCCGGTTTCACGAAGTCGGCGCGGTCGACGCGATCGTCGATATCGTGGGCGCAGCCGCGTGTTTCGACTTTCTGGGTGCCAACGTCGTGGCTTCGCCGCTGCCGATGGGGCGTGGCAGTGTGCTGTGCCAGCACGGCGTGCTGCCGTTGCCCGCGCCGGCAACCGTGGCCTGTCTGCGCGGCGTACCGACGGTCGACGCAGGCATCGAAGCCGAGCTGGTCACGCCTACGGGAGCGGCTATCGTCGCCAGCGTGGCTCGTGAGTTCGCGGCTTGGCCGGCGTTTGCGCCTGAGCGTGTCGGTTGGGGGTTCGGTACGCGTGGCTTGCCAGACCGCATGAACGCGCTGCGCGTGGTGCTGGGTAGCGTGGCTGCGCGGGCCGAAGCGTTCCCGGTGGCGACGCACGTCGTGCTCGAGGCAAACGTGGATGACATGAGCGGCGAGCTCGCCGCGCACGCCTTGCAGAGCTTGCTCGAGAGCGGTGCGCTCGACGCGTGGGCCGCGCCGATCGTGATGAAGAAGGGCCGCCCCGCGCTGACCATCTCGGTGATCGCGGAAGCCGGCGCTGAGCATCGCTTGGCCGAAGTGTTGCTGCGCGAAACGCACTCCATCGGTGTCCGTCACACGCCTGTGTCGCGCACCGAGCGCCCCCGGCGCACCGCGCAGGTGACCACCGAATACGGCGTGATCCCGCTCAAGATTAGCGAGGGCCCGTACGGCCCGCCACGTATCAAGCCCGAGTTCGACGCGTGCGCCAGCGCAGCGCGCACCGCGGGAGTGCCGGTTGGTGTCGTGATCGCCGCCGCGCTGTCCGCCTACGCTCGCTGACGGCGGGCCTGCGCTGTCAGCCTTCGGCGTGTCTCGCGTCGCACGTTCCTCGGACGCCTTAGTCGGGCCCGACGCCCGCAAGACGACCGAGATTTCCCGGAGCGTTCGATCGGACGGAAACGGTGACCGGCGCGCTGCAGCGAAAAACGGATCGGGAGCGCTCAGTCGGGGCGTTCGAGGCGGAAGCCGGCGGCTTCCCAGGCGAGGACGCCGCCTTCGAGGAACGCGACCGGGATGCCTTGCTCGGCGAGCTTGGCGGCTAGATCTTTGGTTTGGTCGCCGGATCGGCAGTACACCACTGGGGTGGCCGGCAGCATGTGCAGCTCGGCGAGCCGTGTTTCGATTTCTGCGGCGGGCATGTTCACCGCGCCCGGCAAATGCGCGCGAGCGAAGACCGGGGCCTCACGCGTGTCGACCGTGCACACGCGACCCTCTTTCAGCAGAATGGCTAGCTCTTCGGGCTTGATCGCGCCTTCGGCGCGCGGCAGGAACGGGTCGAGCATTTCCCTTAGCTCGCGGCGGTGCACGGCGCCGACTTTGCCGCCGACCGGTCGCCCTTGGTGAAACACGACGAACGTCGGCACCGACTGCACGCCCATCTGTCGGGCGATCATCGGTGAACGATCGATGTCGATGGTTACGACCTTGGCCTTGCCCTTGAGCTCGTTGGCCAGCGCCATCAGCTCAGGGAGCATGGTCTTGCACGGGCCGCACCACTCAGCACCGAATTCGACCAGCACTGGCTCTTCGCTGAGCAGCACCTCTTGTTCGAAGTTCTTTTCCGTTACCGTAGGGAGGGGCATGGCAGATTCTCGAGAGGTCGGGGGGAGGTTATGGCGCCCGTCTAGGCGCGGGTCAAGGTGCCCGCAAACGCGCGCTTACGCCACGCGGGGCGGCCGAAACAAAGCATGCAGGGACACGGTCAACAGAGCGACGGAGCCCGCCGCGAGAACGGCGGCGAACGGACTTTGTTGCGGCGCAGCGAGCACGATCCCCCAGGTGCGCATCGCCGACGGGGGGCGCAAGCCCACTTGGGTCAGTCCGGCGTCGAGCGCAGTCAGCCAGGCGACGCTGAACGACGCGCTGACGAACAGCGGCCCGAGCGCGGCCGGTAGGCGTAGGCGCAAGAAAGCGAACAGCGGCGTGCGGCCCAGCGAGCGCGCTGCGACGCCCTCGTCCTCGGCCTCCAGGCGCACGATCTCGCAGCGCAGGAGCCACGCCTGTTCGAGGCCGCGCAACGCTCCGAGCGCGCAGACATAGCTGAGCGTGCGGCCCGCCCACGCCCAGAGCACGGCCGCGACGAACAGCGTCGGCAGCGAGCTGACCAGATCACAGACGAAGCGTAGCGCCGTGTCGAACACGCGCGGGCCGCTCGCCGCTAGCGTGCCGAGCGGAATCGCGACCAGAAATGCAACGGCCATGATCAACGCGCCGGCGAACACGGCAAACTCGAGACCGCGCGCGTAGGCTCGGAGCTCCGCGGACAGCGGCGCGAGCAGAGCGGCCAGGAGGATCGGAAGCACGGTCACGCCGGCAGCGAGCGCGAGACGTTTCTTGGGCGACAGCTCTTCGGTCATGAATCACCTGAGCGGAGCCGCTCGGAGGCGCGCGGGCGAATCAGATCAGCTGCTTGGCGCAGCAGCAACGTAGCGAGCGCCAAAGTCAAAGACGCTGCCATCCATGCGTTGACGTCACCGGACGCCAAGGACAGCGCTGCCGTTCGTCCCAGGCCCGGCAAGCGGAACGCGAGCTCGACCAGCACGATCGCGCTGAGCACGACGGGTGGGTACGTGGCGCCGAGCGGCGCTGACACGGAGAATGCAGCGGCCAACGGCGAAACGCGGCCTTGATTCATGGTGGAGCGCGCGAGGTGACGCGACACCCAAGCGGCGGTCGCGAGCGTGACCAGGCCAGTGGCGGTCGCCAAGCCAGCGTCGCCGTTGGCGAACAGAGCAACGAACGTGGCGCACGGAATCGCCGCGAAGGCAGTGCCGGCCACGGCGGAAGCGTAGCGCCCGGCGAGACGTGGTGTGCGTCGCTCGAAGCGCGTCCAAGCCACGCCCAATGAAAAGCCGCCGCCGAGGCCGATCAACAGCAGAAATGACGTTGTCGCAAAGCCGCGTCGAATCACGGTCAGCGCGCTTTCGCCCGTGCGCGTGCGACCGAGGCCACCGCGCAGCACCGCGGCCAGCCATTTGCCGTATTGCGTCTCTACGAACGTCGCGGCGAGTCGGCGTGGGCCGTCGAGCTCGGAATATTCGCTGCCGTGCACGGCCCAGAAGTCGCGCCAGAGCTCGACCGTGCGCTCTGCCTCGGCGACGCTCGAGCTCGGTACGCTGACCTGCGGCAAGTCGGTCACGTGCGAAAGCACCGAGGTCAGCCGCTGCACGCGGGCGACGTCCGCGGCGTTCGTTACTGGGCCCAGCGCTTCGATCAACGCGGGTAGCGCATAGGTGTCGACGTGGATCAGGTCCTCACGGCGCAGTGCGATCGAGCGCTCGGCGAGCCGCACCGCCAAGTGGTGGACGCTGGCCGCTCGAAAATCGATCGCGCGGTCTTGCCAAAAGCGCGTCCAAAACAGCACCGCTTGGGCGCCGTCTCGGAGGTCGTCCAAAGTGGCGACCTCCATGCGCAATGCCACCGGTGTGAGTGCCAGCGCCACTCGCTCACGGCCCCTGGGCTCGAGCGAGTCGAGCGCGGGCAACACATAGGGCAGTGCGGCGCCGCCCAGTCGGGCTAGCGCGAGCTCGGCGCCGGCGGCGCCCGGACCGCCACGCGCGATGCGTTGCAGCGCGGCCGCCGCGAGCTCGCGAACGCCGATCGGGTGAGCATTGAAGAACACCGGCAACCCGACGAAGGGGCTTTGCAGCAGGGCTCGGGCGCGAGCGTCGTACGTCGCCGACGCCCAGAACACGCCGACCGAGACGGCGATCAAGGTCAGTGCGACTCCGAGTGCCCTTCGGATCGCTGCCCGCACGCTCAAGGATCCTCTTCCAGGCGGGCGACCTGCGGCTAACGGACGAGCAGGTAGCCTGCGAGCGCCACGAACAGCATTGCCCCGAGCACCATAATGCCGACCAGCGACGGCGGCAGACCGCTAGTTGGGATCGAGACGGGCTCGTTGTCCAAGCTAAAGGTCGGCGGTGGCCCCGAGACACGCGGCCCAAGCGGGACAGAGGAGGGAAGCGCGGCCATCGGATTGACGGCTCCGACCATGGTGTGACCCACGCGCAGCCGGCGCGACTCTCTCGAGGCTTCTTCGCTGGCGGGCGGCTCGTTGATTTCGTAAGGGCGTTGGGACACCGCCGGCGCGCGGACGGTCGTGTCCACCGGCGCCTCGGGCAGAGCGTACTTCTGGTACGAGACGAGCTGATCGGGCGTCGGCTCGCGCAGCGAGGGCCCGTCGAACTCGGCCACGATGACAGTTATGTTGTCGTGACCGCCCGCGCGGTTGGCGCGATCAGTGAGCTCCTTGCAGGCGTCCAGGGAATCCCGCGTGGAGAGCAGCACCTCGCGCATCTCGTCGTTGCGAACCATCCCCGACAGGCCGTCCGAGCAGACCAGCAAGCGGTCGCCCTTGCACAGATCCACGAAGGTGAGATCCACTTGCACGGTCTCGGCGGTGCCCAGAGCCTGGAGGATGATGTTGTTGTGCTCGAAGGTTTCGGCTTCTTCCTCGGTGAGCTGACCGGCTTCGATCAGCTGGTTGACCAAGGATTGGTCTCGGCTCACCTGGGTGAAGCGGTCGCCGCGCAGCACGTAGGCGCGGCTGTCGCCGACCTGGGCCACGAACAGGCGCGCGTCCATCAAGGCCGCAATGGTCGCGGTCGTACCCATGCCGCGGCGAGTGCGGTCCGCGCGGGCCTCGTTGAAGATGCGGATGCCGGCTTCCTCAACGGCTTGCACGAGCCGTCGCGCGAGGTCGTCGTGGTGTGCGGGCGGTTCGCCCTGGACCAGCTTCTCGTAAATGATGTCGACGGCGAGCTGGCTGGCGACTTCACCGGCAGCGGCCCCGCCCATACCGTCGCAGACGCCAAGCAACATCCCCCGCTCGCCTACGGGAGGCTCGCGGTCGCCTTCCATCAGGCTGCGAGACTTGCGCGTCAGGTCGGCAACCAGGAAATTGTCCTCGTTGTGCTCCCTAATCTGACCCACGTCGGTGCGGCCAAATAACCGTACCTTCAAGCCGGCCCCCGTTGTGTTGTCAGTCATCGCCCGTCCACCCGCCCGACGTCGAGCCGAAACAGATGTTGTCCGATTCGCACGTGGTCGCCGGGCGAGATCTCGCGCTCCGATCGGATAGCCAAGTAGGTGCCGTTCGAGGACCCCAAGTCTCGGAGGCTGAAGGTCCCGTTGCTGGGGTCCCGTGTAATGGCTGCATGACGCCGACTCATGAAGGGATCATTGGTGAAAACGATGTCGCCCTGTTCACGGCCCACGACCGCCTCATCGCGCGTGGGATAGTAGACGTCTCGGGTTACCCCTTCCACCGTGCGCTGACAGAGGCGCATGTGGCGAGCCGCCGACGGAGACCCAAAGATCTGCGTGCCCCGTTCCACTGCTGGACTGAGCCCTTTTTCCGCGTCGCTCACTACCTCGAACCTTAACACTTCAAGCCCTATCAAGACCAAGTCCGCGTGCTGGAGCCGCTCTTGGGCTCGGAGCCTCACGTATACTCCGTTGACGGATTCCAGGTCCCGAACAAAAAACCGGCCGTTTCGCCGGGTTAGCCGGGCATGGCGAGGAGCGACATAAGGATCGTTCTGCAGGACGATATTACCTTCCTCGCGGCCGATGTCGGTTTGGTCGTCCGTGATGGGATATTCGCGGCCAGGCTTGCCGTCCTGGCCGATCACGACCAAGCGCGCGTCTAACCTTGGTTCGACAGGTGCTTGCTGCTGAACGGCCGTCGCGCCGGCGTTTGGCCCGTAGGCCGCGGGTCGCGCCTCTTCCGGCCCCCCGACCAGGCGCGCGCCGCAAAATTGGCAGAAGGACATCTGCGGCGAGTTGCTGCCGCGACAACGCGGGCACGTCTGAGTCGCCGGTGGCGGCGGCTGCGCTAGCGGAGCAGCGGACTGCTGCGCGGCGACCTGGCGCGGCCAGGGCGCTTGCGGCGCCGTTGAAGGCTCGGCGCCGGGGTCGAGCGACCCACCGCAGTTAGAACAGAAGCGAGCGCTAGCTGGATTGCTCGTCCCACAACGGCCGCAAACGCGTTCGTCGTGGCGCTGACCAAACTCTAGCTGCGGGGCGGCCGGGCGCATCGGCTGGCCATCGCCAGGGCGCTGCGCGCTAGCTTTGGCGGGCGCGGCAAACGCGGGCGGCGGCGCGAAGAACTCTGGGGGCGCGGCTGCTGGCGAAGGCGTAGCAGGTGCCGGCGCGAGGCCCCGCGGAGGTGTTGGCGCAGCTCCGGCGGCTTCGCCTGAAACCAAGCGATTCCCGCAGTCCTGACAGAACCTCAGCGACTCCGGGTTCTCTTTGCCACAGCGGCTGCACCTCACCGACAATTGCCTAACCTCAGCTCCACGTTTGCCAATACTTCAAACCGGGGGCGGAGTGAAAGTGAAGTGCCTCGCGCTCGCTACCAACGCGCCAAAGGATCGCGCAATTCGAGGGTCAGCTCCAGGCCGATAGTGTGGGCAAGACCGAACCCCAGGTAGCGATCCGCCCGCTCCTGGTTGGTGCTGTCCGCCCAGCTATGCAGCAAAAAACCTCGATAAGCGAGGGCCGCGCCAATGACAGTGGACTGAGTGACTTGAAATTCGAGCCCCAGGCCGGCGCTCAGGGTGGGGCCGACCGTGCTTACGTTCCACTCATTGCCGTAGAATGCGGCGCCGAA
>DATCFJ010000385.1:0-2015 GCA_036509605.1 Polyangiaceae bacterium
GCCCTGGTTCAGGTCCTGGCGCGCGAGGAGATCGAGCCTGCGTTCGAGGGCGACTTCAGCTTGGTCGACGCCGAAACCAGCGCGGAGGTCGAGCTGAGCGTCGACGCGGCGGCTATCGACGCTTATGTATCTCGCCTGACCGGGCTGATCGAAGAGCTGCGCTCTTGGGCGCGCAGGCACCGGGCCAGCTACGTACGAATCAGCAACGACGAACCGCTCGAAGGCGTCGTGAGGCGCTTCGTAGCCCGCGCCGTGGACTGACGGGACGCACGCGGCTCAGCAACATTTCGACAGATTGGGGCGCTAAATCGGCTCAATCCGCGTTTCGGTCTGTGCTGACGGTCGACCCAACCGGAGCGTTTTCGGACTGCTCGCGTCCCTGCAACCGACCCCTCGGTAAATCCGGCGAGCTACGAGCGCCACCGAGCACGCTACTGCGAACTCGGTGGCGCCCGTGCTCACCTGGGAAGATCAAGCCTTCTTCTTGGCTTTCTTCTTCGCCTTCTTCTTGGCGGGCTTTGCCATCGGCATCGCGTCGGGAGCGGCTGCCTTGGCAGCCTTCTTCTTCGACTTCTTCTTGCCCTTCTTCTTCGCCTTCTTCTTAGCAGGCGCCGCTACGGCCGCTGCGGGAGCAGCTTTCTTCGCGGTCTTCTTCTTCTTTTTGGCGGCCATTGATCCGTCCTCTGTTTTTCTGATGCGCAACACATGCGAGCGCAATCAATAGATCGCACTTTGCAATCCATGTGCATGCGCCGTCAAGAAGGTCGTTAACGATCACGCGTGATTATTCTTATCGGCATGCCGCGCGCGTCTTGTCTCCAAGCTTCGAACGTCGGAACGGCGCTCGAAACGTGTCTCGGCAGGCGCGCTCACGCGATCCCCTGTACACTCGTGATCGATGTCGACCTCCAGCAGTGCGGCCAACGACACGTGCGAGAGCGCCCTCCGAAGCGAGGCGCTCAGGGTCTACAGACGCTACATGTTGGAGGTCGTGGAGGGCTTCACGCTGTGCCCTTGGGCGGCCGCCGCGCGCCGCGACGGGCACGTCGTAGAATGCGTGATTTTGGCTGAAACTCAGGGCGATCCGCAACAATCGCTGGAGCTCTTGGCGAGCCTCGGGCCCGAGCTCGAGACCGAGATCGCGCTCTTCATCTACCCCGACCTAGAGCTCGACCGGTTGGGCTTCGAAGGCTTCGTGAGAACGCTCCGCGAACGGGACGCCGCACGCTACGAGGTCGGTACGATCCCCTTCGCGATGGCCGCCTTCCACCCGGACGCCCGCGCCGACTTGAAAGAACCCGAGCGGCTGATTCCGTTCCTGCGCCGAACCCCCGATCCGACCATCCAGGTGGTGCGCCGGACGGCTCTCGATCGCGTCCGGGGCAGCAGCCAGGAGGGGACCTCGTTCATCGACCTGGCCGACCTCGCTACAATGCCATTGCCACAAAAGGAGCCTGTTTCCCTACGTCAGCGCATTGCCCAGGCCAATCTCGATACCGCTCTCGAGGTGGGCGTGGACACCTTGGAGACACTGTTTCAAGACATTCGCCGAGACCGCGACGAGAGCTACGCACGTGTCCGGCGCGGGCTGGCGCGGGAGTAGCGAAACCCCTCCGCTAGCTACGGGCGCCCTCTGCCCCTATGCTCTGGCGAGTGCCCATCGAGCTCAAAGCACCAAGCGGACTGTGGCTGCTTGGTCTGCTCGTGCCGCTCGTGTTGCTCTACGTGCTCAAGATCCGTCGCCAGCGCGTGACGGTGTCATCGACTTGGCTATGGGCCGCCGCGGCTCGTGATCTAGCCGCAAAAAGCCCGTTCAAGCGGCTCGTCCCGCAGCTGCCGTTGCTGCTCGAGTTGCTCGCATTGAGCCTACTCGCATTGGCGCTGTCCCGACCCGCATCGCGCGCTGGACACATCGCGGGTGAGCACGTGGCGATTGTGGTCGACACCAGCGCTTCGATGGCCGCGCTCGAACCGGACGGCCGCTCCCGGCTTGCGCATGCCCGTGACGCGGCCTC